>JBOHZI010000047.1:0-11573 GCA_050738295.1 Gammaproteobacteria bacterium | reverse complement strand
GTCAAGAACAGCGACCCCGATCGAGATGCCGTTTGCCGATCAGGCGGTCGTTGCAGTGTCTTTCTCGATCCTGTCCGGCGTGGAAAAGAAGGCAACCGTCTGAATGATTTCTCCGATCCACGTGACGAGGAAACCGATACCGAACACGATAATGGTGATCGAACCAATAAAAATCAACAGCCCCCCCGTCTTGTAGGTGCCTACTCCGGTGGCATCGGTCAACGCCTGGGAGGCTTTGTACCAATACCAGCTTCCGATGATAATCAACGCCCAGCAGATGAGCCCGACAATGATGGTTCCGGCGCCGAAAGCAGCAGCCATGGCGTTGCGCCCAACATCGGCATGATTGCCATGCAGGAGGACGGCAGCGACTGCGGCGCCAACCACGAAGAACAGAAGAATGTAGGCAACGATGTTAAGCACGATAGCTATGGTGATATCACGCTTGATCTCGGGCTGATTGAGTTCATTACCCGCGCGGTAAAAGGCGATCAGCACGCAGACCATACCGGCCAGCGTGATGATTCCAGAGAAAGGACCCACGAGGAAGCCCAGGAACCCGCCTGCGACGACGCCCAGATAACCCCAGCCGCCCAGTAATTTGGTGGTCTTCTCCATAATTCGAACTCCCTTGAAAATGTGGTGGCACTTCGAATATCGAACTATATACAATTTTCCCCTGACTGGATCAAATTGTTGACGGTCAAACGCTCGTTTCAGTCCTCGTCCGCCACCCACAGGGTTTTGATGTTCATGAATTCATGGATGCCGGGCCCCGACAGTTCACGCCCGTAGCCGGAATGCTTGATGCCGCCGAACGGCAGGCGCGGATCGCTCTTGGTCATGCCGTTGACGAAGGCGCCACCACTGGCGAGTTTGCGGGCGAAACGTTCGCCGCGGGCGCTGTCTCGCGTCCACACGCAACCACCCAGCCCGTAGGGGGTGGCATTGGCGAGTGCGAGGGCTTCGTCCTCGTCCGCGGCCCGCAGCACCGCGGCCACCGGGCCGAACAGCTCCTCGTCGGCTGCGGGCATGCCGGCAACCACATCGGCCAGCACGCTCGGCCGGTAGTAAAACCCCTTGCCGTCGATGCTTTCGCCGCCCACGAGAAGGCGGGCGCCGGCGTCGATGCTTGCCTTGACCTGCTTGGCAAGCCCGGCGCGCAAATCGTCGCGCGCCATGGGCCCGATGTCGTTGGATTCGTCGAACGGATCGCCTACCTTGAATGCTTCCACGCGATCGCAGAAACGCGCACAGAAATCACCGTAAATGGATTTGTCGACGATGAAGCGCTTGGCTGCAATGCAGCTTTGCCCGTTGTTCTGAAACCGCGCTTTCAGGCCAATCTCCACGGCCCGGTCCAGGTCCGCGTCGGCGAGCACCACGAAGGGATCGGAGCCGCCGAGTTCGAGCACACACTTTTTCAGATGCTGGCCCGCGGTGGCGGCGACGGACCGTCCGGCCCGTTCGGAGCCGGTCAGCGTGACCGCCGCGATACGCTCGTCGCCGATAACCCGCGCCGCCTGATCGGTGTCGATTACCAGCGCCTGGAATACGCCTTCGGGCACGCCTGCCTCGCGTCCGAGCGCGGCGAAGGCCAGCGCGCAGCCGGTCACGTTCGGTGCATGCTTGAGTATTCCGGCGTTACCGGCGGCGAGCGCCGGCGCCACGAAGCGTGCCACCTGCCAGAACGGATAGTTCCAGGGCATGATGGCGAACACCGTACCCAGCGGTTGGTATATGTAGCCGCTGTTGTGTGCGTCGGAGGGAATGGCGACATCGGCCAGCAACTGCGGTGCGTGTTCCGCGTAATAGCGAAATGCAAGTGCGCATTTCGCTGCTTCGCCGCGCGCCTGTACGATGGGCTTGCCCATCTCGCGCGTCATCAGATCGCCCAGTTCGTTTTGCCGCGATTCGAACAGATCGGCGAAGCGCTCCAGCGTTTTCAACCGCTCACTCAGCGCGCGCGCGGCCCAATCACGCTGGGCCTTCTCGGCGCGGGCCAGTGTCGCATCGACTTCGGCTTCGGTTGCGAGGGGGTAGCGCTCGAGGTGTTCACCATTCGCCGGATTGATGGTTTCAAATGCTTTCATGTTGTCTCCTCTGATGTAACGATACGAGTATTGCAAGACCGGCTAAAAGGGTCAGCAACAACCACGACAGGCTGCCACCACCACCGCCACCGCCTCCACCGCCGCTACCGTTGATCGATACGCTGAAAGTTTGCTGAGCGGCGGCTCCGCTCGGATCGGTGGCGGTCACCGTCACCGTGGCCGTCTGACCCTTGGCGCTGCCGGCGGTCAGCGTGAGGGTGCAGTCGAGGCTGGTGCTGCCGCAGCCGCTGCTGAGTTGGGCGTTGGCCGGATCGATGACCTGCTTGTTGGTACTACTTACGGTGACAGCGAGCGGCATGCTGCCTTGCAACGTAAAATCGAGCGGGTCGACACCGGCGCCGGCATCGGCTTCCTGTGCGTTGAATGCACTCAGCGTGGGCTCGATTAAAAGGGTTGTGGTGATCGGATCCGACGCGGGCACGGTGGGCGAACCGACGCCGCTAGTGGCCGTTGCTTCCCACACGAAACTCGCCACGCCGGAGGAGCCTGCCGGCGGCGTATAGGTGTAATCGCCTGTGCTCCGGGTGAAATTGAGCGTGCCGGATGCGGGTTCTTTTATTAGGTCGAAGGAGAGCGGACGCGAGAGAAAATCGCTGGCCACCACTGTACCGCTGATCTGCTTGCCTACGCTGGATGAAATGACTGTGTTCTCGGCCCAGATGTTGCCCGGACCGACAAAATCACCAGCCACCGCCTGATTCTGTCCGAAGCTCACGGTCTTCACAACTTGCTTCGTGCCGGTGTCGATAACGTCCAATCCACTGGACAAAGTCGCATAAGCCCGCGTGCCGTCCGGCGACAGCGCGAGACCGGTTGGTATGCCACCGAGGGAGATCGTGGCGGGTGCTCCGCCCGTGGCGGGATACACATAGACCGTAGCGTTGTTCCGGGCCGCGACGTAAACGGCCTGCTCGCGAGCGGAGCAGGCTATCGCGTCTCCGCCACCGGCTATGGCGGCGGTAGTTTGTTTGCCGGTGGTCAGATCGTACGCCACCAATCCGCTAGCCGTCGTGATCCATAACGTGGCGCCATCATTGCTGAAAGCCAATGCCTCGGGGGTGGCCTGCAGCGCTATATCGACCGAGTCGCCATTGTCCAATGTGTATAGCCGCACCGTTCCGCTGCTGCCGGAGCCGCTCGCCAATGCCAGCCTGCGTCCGGCGGGGTCGAGCGCCAGCGCCGACAAGCCGGAACCGGCGGCGGGGTAGCTGGATTTGACGGCCTGCGTGGACGTATCGATTGCGAGCACCTGATTGCCCTGGGCATCGGCCACAAACAGCAGGCTTCCGTCCGCGCTCAAGGCAACCGCAACGGGATTGCCCAGGCCGGTGAACGCACCAAGGACCGGGTTCTGGCCGGGGTTGCCGATTTGCGCCTGACCAAGCACAGTCACCGCGCCGCTCGTGCCTCCGGCGACGTAAATACGGCTGCCATCGGGGCTGATGGCAATGCCCTGGGCGCCGGGCAGATTGGGGATGGCGCGTACGATGGTATTGCTTGCAGCATCAACCACGGTCACCGTGCCTGCGTTCGCATCGGGTACGTAGACATAGGGGTAAGCCAACGCGGGCGTTGCCCATATCGTTCCGCACAGTAAGGCGGTTGTCATGGTGGTTTTGAACATACGATTCCTTTGCGTGTATGCGGCGTCACGGACTAATTCGAGTATAGACCTAAATAGTCCGTTATTTATCGACCGGCTAATGGGCTGCCTGCGCGAGACTTTGAGCTGTCGCGTGCAGGCTGCGCCGTGCCGCGCCGAAGCTGCGCGCCAGTGCACGCAACGCAGGCATGTCGTGCGGATTAAAGATGAGGCGCAGCGGAAGCTCCAGCGGCAAGAGTCGGTCGCAGCGTGCATCGAGCACACAGCGCGGCAAGGTCAGTTCAAAAGGATCGGCGATGGCACGCAGAGCGGCGCACGGCACGTGCCATGCGGCGGCGATGGCGGCCACGGCCGCGGCTTCCATATCCACCGCTTCGGCGCCTGTCTGATACGCGAGTGCGTGTTTGTCCGCCGCATCGACGGCCGGCCTATTTACGCTGACCAAAGCCGAGTCCACACACGGAATTGTGGACGGCAAGTGCATGCGTATCGTGTCGCGCCAGTGATCGTCTGTCGGATGTTCTGCTCCCGATCCATCGCGTATCAGTCGCGGCACGACCAGAGTTCCGGGCCGTAATTCGGGCACCAGCCCTCCGGCCGTGCCCCACACCAGCAGACGCTCGGCACCGGCAGCGAGCAGCGATAAGGCCGCCGTCTGGGCGCGCGCTGGGCCGATGCCTGAATGCGCGATGCGCCAATTGTCGCGCCGCAACGGGCGGGCGGTACGCGCCTCCAGGGCGAGCGGGGCGATGACGCCGGTGATCAATGTTGCATCAGACCGCGCGGCCGGGTTCACGATAGCGGGCCAGCGCCCACAATGGAAAATAGGCGCTGTAGCCGTGGTAACGCAGGTAGAACACGCGCGGAAACCCGGGTGCGTTAAAGAGGTCAGTGTGCCACAGGCCGTCTTCGTCCTGATGGTTAAGCAACCACTCGATGCCGCGCGCGGCCGCCGCGCTGTGAGCCTCGCCTGCTGCTACCAATGCAAGCACTGCCCAAGCGGTTTGTTCGGGGGTCGCTATGCCGTGGCCGGCGAGCGCCGGATTGGCGTAACTGTCGTTACTTTCCCCGAAACCGCCGTCCTCCTGCTGGATCGATTTCAGCCACTCCACTGCGCGGCGCACTCGCGCATCATCGGGCGTGATGCCGGCCTGCTCAAAGGCCACCAGCACCGACCAGGTGCCGTATATATAGTTGCAGCCCCAGCGGCCCCACCACGCGCCATTCGGTTGCTGGGTGCGGGTGAGATAGGCCAGCGCCCGGTCGCGCGGCACATGGTAACGCTCGCCGAGGCGGGAAAAGAATGCCACGCAGCGACCGGTCACGTCCTCGGTGGGGGGGTCGAGCAGAGCGCCATGGTCGGCAAAAGGAATTTCATTCAGTGCGTAATGCGTGTTGTCTGCGTCAAAGGCGGCAAACCCGCCGTTTTTCGATTGCAGACCGGCGAGCCAGGTTGCCGCACGTTCGATCGGCTCGGCGTAGCCCGTTGCATCGATCTGGTGCATAGCCCAGCCCACCACGCTGGTGTCGTCGAGGTCGGGGTAATAGTCGTTGCGGTACTGAAACGCCCAGCCGCCGCCCTGCAGCTGCGGTCGATATTCGCGCCAATCGGCGGGTTCGTCGTAAAGCTGACGATCGGCGAGCCACTTGAGCGCCCGGGCGACTGACTCCCCGGCGCCACCGGCTGATTCCAACGCCAGCGCGGCGAGTCCGGTGTCCCACACCGGCGACACGCACGGCTGGCAATAGGTGCTATCGCCACGCTCCACGAGCAACAGCTCCAACGCCTTTTTTGCGGTCTTGCGCAAGGGATGGTGCTGGCCGTAGCCCAGCGCATCAAGCGCCTCGTAGGCATTGACCATGGCCGGGAAAATTGCACCCAGGCCGCCTTCGCCGTTGAGCCGCGCGACGATCCAGCGCTCGCAACGCCGAATGGCCCAGCGCCGGAATCCCCAGGGAATAATGGCTTCGCCGTGGCGCGCCGCGCGTTCCAGATAGAGCAGAATACCGCCGCGTAACGAACGGATCTTGAACCACTCGTGTTCGCGTTCTGGCGATGTAACGAACAGTTCCTGCACCGTGACCCCGCGCGGGTTGCGCGCCTGGCGGCGCAGCGAGACCAGAACCAGCAGCGGCACCATCACCGTGCGCGACCAGTAGGACACCTTGAGAAAATGAAACGGGAACCAGCGCGGCAGCAGGATCAGTTCGACCGGCATGAACGGGATGCCACGCCACGGAATCTGGCGGAATTGGGCGAGCATGATGCGGGTAAACACGTTGGCCCGCGCCGCGCCACCCTGGCCCCGGATCGCCTCGCGGGCCCGCCGCAGGGGTTCGGAATCGGGCGAGTCACCGACCAGTTTCAGCGCGTAATAGCATTTGACGGTGCAGGAGATATCCATGGCCCCGCCGGGATACAGCGGCCAGCCGCCATTCTCCATCTGATGGGCGCGCAGATAGCGCGCGATGCGCTTTTCGAGTTCGGCGTCGATTTCGTCCATATAGTGCATCATCAGCACATATTCGGCGGAGATCGTGCAATCCGCCTCGAATTCGAAGCACCAGTGGCCGTCCGGCTTCTGGTGTTTGAGCAGGCCTTCCCGGGCGCGGGTCAGGGCGGCCTCCAGCCGCGGTTCGTGACCGCCGCCGCCGTCGCGCCTCACGTGGCCGCTCCCTGATTGCCACGGCTCGTGTTCGTTGGGACGCCAGGCGTGTTGTCACCCGGGCGTGGCGGGGGCAGATTCCGTGTGAGCCATTTGAAGCTGACCCGCAAGGCAGCGTTAGATTTCGCCGCCAACCGGCACCAGAGAACAACACGGCGCACCGTACGACGGCTGATTTTGACCTCGGCTCCGGAGGCGAAATCGGGATGTTCGAGCAGTTTACGATGCCCGACCACAGCCATAAAGAGCGCCCACAGGCAGAAGTTGCGCAGGCCCGGCTCGCGAGCAGGCAAGGCCAGCGTATAGCTAAGCGCCGCATCGGCATGGGCATGAGCGAGTCCGATCAGGCGCCGGTAACCGCGCGCGAAACGCGGGTCGCCGGGTGTTACTTCGGCTAAATCCAGCCCCTCGTCCAGAAATACGTCGCGCGGCAGCCAGCAGGCGCCGTTGGCGCGGTCTTCCCAGAAGTCCTTGAGGATATTGGTCATTTGCAGGCACTGGCCGAACGACACGGCGTGTGCCATAAGCTCCTCGCGTCGTGGTTCCAGCGCGGGCAGGTAATGCACGAACAGGCGAGTGAGCATTTCGCCCACGCAGCCTGCGACCACATAGCAATATTCGGCGTGTTCGGCCAGATCGGCCAGCCCGGCCGTGCTTTTACGACGCTGAAAACGTACCATGCCACGTCCCATCACGCGCACGCAGTCGGCAAGCGCCTGGCGTTCGTAGTCGTCGAACGTGGCGGTGATTGCAAGCACCCGTGGCGTACATTCAATCAGTCGCTTTTCGTCGACGCTCGCGTGCGCCGCAAGGTGCGGCTGAAACTCGCGCGCAAACTCCTTTGCATCGCCACGGCCTTCGACCACCGCAATGAAGCGCTCGCAGTGCGTGTGCAGGGCGTCGGGATCGAGCGCTGCCGCATCTTCGATGGTATCTGCAATGCGGCACAACAGGTAGGCATTGCCGACCACGCGCGCGAGCGCCGACGGCAAAGCGGGAATGGTCAGCGCAAAGGTACGCGAAACCCGTTCCAGTAACTCCTTTTGTAGCTGCTCGTCCTGAGCGCCGGGCACCGCCGTGCTCGTCATGCTTGTTCCTTGTGTCTCTCCTCTGTGTCTAATTGTAGCCCGTCGACCGGCAGCGCCAGGCCACGGTGCTCGCCGAACCAGAGGAGCGCATCGGCAAAAGCCTGCGTCGCCGGCCGATGGGTATAGCCCAATTCCTTTTCCGCCTTGAGCGAGCTGTAGTACATCGGATGGCGCGCCATCGCCAACTCGTCGCGGGTGAAAAAAGGCCGCGTCCCGGTCGCCCGCGCCCAGGCTTCAGCACACCAGGCGAGCGGTACGAGCGGGCCCGGTGCGAGTCGCAGGCGAGGGGCTCGACGGCCCGCTAACTGCGCAATCTGACCCAGAATCTCGCGTAACGGAAGATTGTCGCCGCCGAGTATGTAGCGCTCGCCAACGCGACCCCGTTCGTAGGCCGCGAGATGACCTGCCGCCGCATCGTCCACGTGCACGATGTTGAGGCCGGTGTCGAGATAAGCAGGCATGTGCCCGCGCGCCGCATCGAACACCATGCTCCCGGTCGGAGTGGGCTTGATGTCGCGCGGGCCCACCGGCGCGGAGGGATTGACGATCACCGCCGGCAGGCCGTCCTCGGCCACCAGTTGGCGCACCGCGGCTTCGGCCAGAAACTTGGAGCGCTTGTAGTGGCCGATCATGTCGTCTTGCGTGCTCGGCGTGGTCTCGTTGGCGGGCGATTCGTCGGTGCGGTGGCCGAGCGTTGCCACGCTGGAGGTATAGACGATTCGGCGCACGCCCGCGTTCAGCGCCGCCTTCATCAGTTCACGCGTCCCCTCGACGTTGATGTGATACATCGGCGCGGGATCGGGCACGAACAGGCGGTAATCGGCGGCCACGTGCACCAGGCCGTCGCAACCCTCCAGTGCTGCGCGCAGGCTCGGCGCATCGGCCAGATCGGCGACCACGGTTTCAGCCTCCAGATCCGCAAGGTTGTCACGTGGCGAGTTGGCCCGTACCGTCAACCGGACTTGGTAGCCGGCCGCCACAAAGGCGCGCGCCACTGCCGAGCCCAGAAAGCCGGTTGCCCCAGTAATCAACATTTTTTCCGACACCGCCGTTCTCCGTGCGCAGATCAGTTAGTCGCATTGCCTATGGCAACATTAACCCGCGGGCGCAGGCTGGGCAAGACCACGTGCTATGATCCGACTTTAGCACTGACACGCACGCATTCCCGCCATGACCGGTAGTGATTGCGCTGCCGCGCCACGCCAGCAGGGGCACCGGTTGCGCTACCTGGAAATCACCTTTTTCGCGGTGTTCCTCATCGCCAATGCCGTGGTCAATTCCCTGACGGCGATCAGCAACCTCGCCCGGCTCGGCGACTTTATCTCTCCGTGGAAACCCTTTTCCTGGGAATTCACCAGTATTATCGCCATTGCCTGCCTGATTCCGGCCATTGACTGGTTCGACCGTCGCTACCCACTCACGCGCCAATCGTGGAAATGGCTGCTGCCCCTGCACGCAGCGGCCACGGTGCCTTTTTCGATCATCCACGTAGCCGTCATGGTCGGCCTGCGCAAACTGATATACGTGGCCGCGGGCCTGCATTATGACTTCGGGTCGCCACTCGGCAACTGGCTCTATGAGTATCGCAAGGACGTGGTGACCTACGCGATCATCCTCGCGGTGGTTTTCGCTTTCGATCTGTATCGCAGAACGCGATCTACTCCTGCGGCTTCATCGGCACCGGATGCCGATGAACCGGCGGCGGCGCCGGAGCGGCTGGTGGCGCGCAAGTTTGGCCGCGAGTTCATCGTCAACCTGTCCGATGTGGACCACATCCAGGCCAACGGCAATTACGTCACGCTGTACGCCGGGAACAGCACCTACCCGCTGCGCGAATCCCTGATCTCACTGGAGCGCAGGCTCGACCCCAAACGCTTCGCCCGGGTTCACCGCAGCCATCTCGTCAATATCGAGCGGGTGCGGGAAATCCGCCCCTGGGACAATGGCGACTACCGCATCGTGCTGGAAACCGGCACCGAAGTGAAGCTCAGCCGTCGCTACCGGAGCCGCCTGGGGGCGCATTTCGGGGCCTGAGCGCGCATTCGTCCTCTCTGCATCGCCGCCTGTCACCGCCGCGCCGCCGTTCGTCACTTTTGCACGCCCCGCGAGCGCACGGGGCGAATAGAATAATTTCTCATGTTCCTTCCTGGGATGCCACTATGCACAGGATTGCCGTACTCGGACTGGGTTTGGTACTTGCCGCCGCACCGGCCATGGCCGCCAACAGCGGCTGGCGCTACTACGGCGGCGACGCCGGCGGAACCCGCTATTCGTCGCTCGCGCAGATTAATCGCAGCAACGTGAGCAAACTCAAGGTCGCTTGGGTTTACCGAGGCAAGGATGTCTCCAATGGAGAACACACCGCCAAGGACACGGGTTTTGAGGCCACGCCGATCGTGCTCGGCGACACGATGTTTCTGTGCAGCGGATACGATCGGGTCATCGCCCTCGATCCGGTCACGGGTCAGGAGAAATGGAACTATAACCCCCACATTTATCTGAACTGGCCCTATGGCGACGGCCTGATCTGCCGCGGAGTCGCGAGCTGGCCGACGGGATCCGCACATCCCCAGCGGATTTTCGTCGCAACCGAGGATGCCCGTCTCATCGCACTCGACGCACACACGGGGAAACCCGAGAAAGACTTTGGCCAGGACGGGCAGGTGGCTCTCGGAAACGGCGTGGGGACGTACTCGCCGGGCAAATACCACATGACGTCGGCGCCGACCGTCGTCGGCAATGTCGTGGTCGTGGGCTCGGCGATCGACGACAACGTCAAAGCGGTGATGCCGAGCGGCATCGTGCGCGCCTACGACACGCGCACGGGCGCATTGCGCTGGAAATGGGACCCCGTGCCGCAGGGGCCGGACGTCCATACCGGCGCGGCCAATGCCTGGGCGCCGATGTCGGCGGATCCGAAGCGCGGACTGGTGTTCGTCCCCACGGGCAGCGCAAGTCCCGATTACTACGGCGGCCTGCGTCCGGGCAACGACCGTTACGCCGATTCGGTGGTGGCGCTGCACGCGGCGACGGGGAAAGTTGACTGGGCGTTCCAACTCATACACCACAACCTTTGGGACTATGACACGACGGTCCAGCCGACGCTGCTGACCGTCCGTCATGACGGTCATGACATCCCCGCCATCGTGGCGGCCAACAAAACGGGGTTCATGTTCTTCCTGGATCGACGCAACGGCCACCCGATCTTTCCGGTGAAGGAAACGTCCGTCCCCAAGAGTCCCGTGCCAGGGGAGCACGCTTCGCCCACGCAACCGTACCCGGCGCCCGGACTTCGCCTCGCCCCGATCAAACCGCTGCGGATGAGCGAGGTCTGGGGCCTGACGCCCGCCGACCGTGCCGCTTGTCGCAGAGAGATCTACGGGCTACTCAATGACGGCATATTCACACCGCCGAGCCAGCGCGGTTCGTTGTTGATTCCCGGCAATATCGGCGGGATGGCTTGGGGCGGCGCCGCGGTGGATCCGAAGTCCGGCCTGTTGTACGTCAACGTGAACAACCTGGCGGCCGAGGCGATATTGATCCCGAGCAGCAAATATCCGATTGAGGAAGGATACTATTCGGGCCGGGGATGGGACGGCGGCCCCCAGACCGGGGTGCCGTTCGGGATGCGGCGCCGTCTTCCAGTGGCGAGCCCGGACGGAACGCCGTGCAATCCACCCCCCTGGGGCACGTTGACGGCCGTGAATTACAACACCGGCGAAGTCGCCTGGTCCGTACCGCTTGGTTCCTGGCCGTGGCCGCATCCGCTGCCAAGCAAATACGGCGCCTTCAACATGGGAGGGCCCATTGCAACCGCCGGCGGACTGATTTTTGAAGGTTCGACGATGGACAATCAGTTTCGAGTGTTCGATGCCAGTACGGGCAAGCTTCTGTGGAGTGCATCGCTTCCTTTCACGTCGCCGGCGACGCCGATGACCTATCTTGGAGCCGACGGGCGTCAATATGTAGTTATCGCATCCGGCGGCCATGCGAAGATACCGTTACCGCGCGGCGAGACCCTGGTTGCATTCGCACTGCCGAAAAGGCGGTGATCGGCAGAGGGCGGCAAAGTCTAGTTCCGACATTGCAACCCGTCGTGAAG
>JBOHZI010000046.1:0-11627 GCA_050738295.1 Gammaproteobacteria bacterium | reverse complement strand
GAATGTACTCCCGCGATGAGATGAACCCTAGTCTGAGCGTAGCGCAAAAACAGACGTACGTCACTAACTACTTTGTGCTTTGTATCGTTTCATCACCGTCGAAGCTTGCCAAACCGCGGTAAAGCTCGGGGCGACGGTCGCGGAATACGCCCCAGTCGCGGCGCAGGGCGGCCGTTTCATCGAGATCGAATTCGGCGTAGAGGATGGTTTCCTCGCTGCGATCCGCTTCGGCGACGATAGCGCCTGTGGCATCGGCAATGAAAGAAGTGCCGTAAAAGGTTACGGTGGATTCACGCCCTTCTTCCGTGCCGACGCGATTGGCGGCGGCGACGGGCATGACATTGGCGCCCGCGTGGCCTTGCATGACGCGACGCCAGTGCGCCGAGGAATCGAGTTCCGGCGACGGCGGTTCGCTGCCGATCGCGGTGGGATAAAGGATCATCTCCGCACCGCGCAGGGCGAGCAGGCGTGCGGGTTCCGGGAACCACTGATCCCAGCAGATCAGTGCACCGACTTTGCCGATGGCCGTTTTGCGTGGTTCGAACGCGGTGTCGCCGGGCGTGAAGTAGAACTTCTCCTGGTAGCCGGGGCCGTCGGGAATGTGTGCCTTGCGGTAGATGCCGCGCAGGCTGCCGTCGGCATCGATTGTGGCGAGGCTGTTGAAATGGGCGGGTCCGCTGCGTTCGAAAAAGGAGATCGGCAGCACGAGTTTGAGTTCCGCGGCGACTTTCCTGAAGCGTTCGATCACGGGATGCGCCGTGGCGGGCAGGGCCCAGTCGAAGAAACGCGCGTCCTGGTCCTTGCAGAAATACGGATGTGCAAACAGTTCGGGCAACAGCACCAGGTGGGCGCCCTGTCCGGCGGCCTCTCGTACGCGGGCTTCGGCCTGTTCGATGTTGCGTTCGTGTTCGGAATGCATCTGCATCTGAACCACGGCCAGTTTTACTTTACGCATGCGGGCTCCTCGTGGGTAATGCAGTGCAGGCTGCCGCCGCCCGCGATGATGGCGAGCGAGGGCAGGGAAACGGCTTTCCTTCCGGGGAATTGCTCGGCGATGATATCGCGCGCCGAAGCGTCGAGTCTGGGGTCGTCAAAGGCGGGAATCAGAACGCCGCCGTTGGCCAGGCAGAAATTGACGTACGACAGCGCATAGCGTAGCTCGCCCTTGTAGCGCGCACGCGGTTGCGGCACCGGGATCAGTTCGAAGGGCCGGCCATGTGCATCGGTGGTGTCTTCCAGCGTGCGGCGCGCGGCACTGAGCGCGGCGTAGTTGGAATCGCCGGTGTCGTCTTCGCTCAGCAGCAATAGCCGTCCCGGTCCGGCAAAGGCGGCCAGGTTGTCGGTATGGCCATCGGTGTCGTCATCGGTCAACCCGTCCTCGAACCAGATCGTTTTCTCGGCGCTGAGGCAATCACGGAAAATGGCATCCGCTGCTTCGCGCGACAGGGTCGGGTTGCGGTTGGGGTTGAGCACCACGCTTGCATTGGTGAGCAGTGTGCCGTCGCCGTCACACACCAGCGTGCCGCCTTCGCACACCAGATCACTCGCGAAGCGGCGCATCCCGCGATGCCGAAGGATACGTTCGGCGGTTGCAGCATCCTCGCCGTAGCCTTCGATGTTGCGTCCGTCCTTGTTGCCGTAGTCGTTGAACGTCCAGTTGACGCCGGCGACTTCGCCTGCCGCGTTGACCAGAAAGCTGGGTGCAATGTCGCGCATCCAGGCATCGTCGATGCCCCAGGTCAGCAATTCGATTTCGCTCGACAGCAGCCGTTGTGCGATCTTTTCCTGATCGCGGCCGAGCACCATTGATACAGGTTCGAAGTCCGCCAGTGTATTGGCTACTTTGGCAAACGCCTGCTGTGCCTCGGCGACCGAACCGACAAAGGTTTCCGGGTGCGCGGGCCAGGCGATCCAGGTGCGCGCATGCGGCGCCCATTCCGGACGCGGAGCGAAGCCTGCGGCACGCGGCGTAACGTCGGTTATGGGTTGGGGGTCAGTGAGCGTCATGGCGGTAGTGCGAAAAATCGGTACAACAGTATACGGAGCGGCTCAAGCCTCTGCCTGGCGGCGTTGTGAGGAAGCACGGCCCGTGAACAGATGCACTATCAACAACACGACGATGTTCACGATCAGGGCGGCAATGCCGTCGTTGAGGCCGGTCAGAGATTTCGGCAGGAACGGCAGCAGTTCGACGACGTGGCGATGCGACAGCGTCAGTATGGACACGAAAACGACCCCGGCGATCAATCCGGCGCCTGCCGCAAGCGCGCTTACCCGGCGGCGACCGATCAGCGACAGGGCCAGCGCGGGAAAGAGCTGGGTGACATAGCTGTAGCCGAGCAGCAGCAGACCGACGATGCCGGTATGGGCGAACACGGCGAAAAGGGCCGCGCCCGCCGCGATCGGCACCACCAGAATGCGGGCGGCGAGATGGGTGCGTTTCTCGCTGGCGAGTGAGGGAATCAGGGCGAGCCCGTTTTTGGCGAGCAGTGCCGCGGTCACAATCAGCAGCAGGGAGCCGGGAACGAGTGCGGCCAGAAGGCCTGCACCGCCGACCAGGCCGAGCACCCAACTGGGCAGGGTGGCTGCGGTCGCCTTGAGCAGGGCGAGATTGGCATCGCCGAGGCCGGGCACGATGCCGATGGCGGCAAAGCCGACGAAGAACACGAACAGCAGCAACAGCTGATACAGCGGCAGAAAGATCGCATTGCGCCGGAAGGAGTGCTCGCCGCGGGCCGAGAAGGTGTAGGCGAAGGCGTGTGGCCACATCCAGAAGCCCAGCGCTGAAATCAGGACCGTGGAGGCGAACCACAGAGCGCCTTGCGGTGGATGCAGGGTGAGCAGGTGCGGATGTTCGGCGGCGAGCCGGTGGAACATGGCGCCGATGCTGCCGTAGGCATGCAGGGGCAGATAAATGCCGAGAAAGATGGCGATGCCGAGCACCAGTAGATCCTTGATAACGGCGGTCCAGGCCGAAGCGTGAATGCCGGAGACAACCACGTAGATCACCAGCCCGACCGTGCCGATCGCAATCGCGGTGTTCGACCCGACTGCTCCCTGGGTGGCGACTTGCACGATCAGCCCCAGCCCTTCCAGTTGCAGTGCGAGGTAGGGCAGCATGGCCACCACGCCGATCAACCCGACACCGATGCCGAGCGTGGTGGAATCGAAGCGGTGCGCGAAAAAGTCTGCCTGCGTAATCAGTGCGTGGTCACGGGCATAGCGCCATATGGGCGGCAAAAACCAGTAGCCGAGGGCGTAGGCCAGCGCACCGTAGGCCAGGATGTAAAAGGCCGGTGCGCCCCGGCCGTAGCTGTAGCCGCTCGCGCCGAGGAAGGTGAAGGTGGTGTAGATCTCGCCGGCCATGAGCAAAAAAACCAGCGCCGAGCCGAAGCCGCGCCGCCCGATAGTCCACTGCGCGAGATCCATTTTTCGACCCCGGCGGGCGGCGAGGCCGATCGCCATGGCCAGGGCAAAAATCAGGATGACCAGCGTGAGTGCCATCAGCCGGGCTCATCCGGTGCGGCACGGCGCCGCGGATCGAGCCAGTACACGAGGCCCATCGCCAGTGCCGTTCCCACGGTCCAGGCGCTGATCCAGAACATCAGAAACGGCAGACCGAGCACAAAGGGTTGCACACGGTTGAGAAAGAACGGGCCGCACAGAATGGCGAGCGGCGCGATCAGGGTGAGCGCTATGCGTACCCCGGTCAGCGCGCGCGAGGGTGTCATGTCAGAATTTTTCGACATGCGGGCGCAGGTCGAGTTCGAGCGTCCACGCTGATGGATGCTGGCAATGCAGTTGCCAGTAGGCTTCGGCAATGGCATCCGGATCGAGAAAAGTTTCGGCGGCTCGTTCGGGCTGGCGTTCTATTGCCGACGGGGTGGCGATCTGTCCGTCGATCACTGCGTGGGCAACGTGGATGCCTTGCGGGCCGAATTCGCGGGCCATGCTTTGGGTGAGTGCGCGTAATCCGAACTTGCCGACAGCCAGTCCGGCGAAACCCGCACCACCGCGAAGCGCCGCCGTGGCGCCGGTAAACAGCAGTGTGCCGGCGCCCGCTTTCTGCATCGCGGGCAGCACTTCGCGCGCGCACAAAAAACCGCCGTAGCAGTTCGCGCGCCAGGCGTTTTCGAATTGATCGGGCTCGATGTCGAGCAGTCCGCCGCCGGCATACGAACCGGCGTTGTAAATCAACACTTGCGGCGCGCCGAGCGTGTCGCGAACGCGCGCAAACGCCGCGCTCACCGAGCCGGGGTTGCCCGCATCGCAGTCGTAGCCGAGCGCGGTGCCGCCGTGTTCGCTGATCGCACGGGCAATCGGGTCGCGGTGGCGGGCGGAGCGGGACAGCAGCGCGATGGCATGGCCGGCGTCGGCAAAGCGCTTGGCCAGGGCCGCCCCCAGACCGGGGCCGACACCGACGATGCAGGTTACGTTGGGATGATGTGCCATGTCGCGATCCTCGCGCGGGGTTCCGGGAAGAGTAGCATTTTTATCTATGAAGTTTGCATGCGGGCTCCCGCTTGTGCGCATAATGGGGCATGGAAAGGACGGATACAGGCGGGGCCGGGCACGCATGAGTGCGGCACTGTGGCTCGATGTGGGCGTAGCGGTAGCCGCCTTGGTTGCCCTGCTGCTGCTCGTGAACGGGGCGCGCCATATGCGCCGGCGGCGGTTGGTGCGTGGGGGCGTAAACGGCTTGAGCGGCCTCGTCATTGGTTGCCTGGCAGCCATCGTGATGCTGATCGGCATCAACCTGCTCACCTATGCCCGTTTTACTGCCGAACGACCGGTAGCGACGGTGAGCTTTCAGGCTGTCTCGCCTCAGCACTACGTGGTGACGCTGGTGCGCCACGACGGACACGTCGTGCACACGACGCTCACGGGCGACGAATGGGAATTGGACGCCCGCATCATCAAATGGAAAGGCTACGCGACCGTCATCGGCTTCAAGCCGCTGTACCGTTTGCAACGCCTGAGCGGACGTTATGCACGGATCGGCGACGAACTCTCGCATCCTGTGACGGCGGTAGCGTTGGCCAAGGAACCCGGCGTAAGCCTGTGGGATCTCGCTCACCGGGAAGCGAGCTGGCTGCCTTTCGTTGATGCGGCTTACGGCACGGCGACCTACCTGCCGATGAGTAACGACGCCACCTATAAAGTCAGCCTCAGCGTTACCGGCCTGCTCGCCCGCCCGGCCAACGTCGCAGCAAAAAAAGCGGTGAAAAACTGGGAGTAGGAATCAGCCTCCCGAGGGCATGTGTTCGCTTTAGGAGCGGTCTTTCAATAACGATTTAGAAACTGGACACTCGCGCTCCCAAGCGACAGGAACAGGTGATAACTATCGCTGTATACTCCGTCCTTCTTGAGGAGAAAATTCTATTTCTCGATCCCGCAGATTTTCAGGGGGATTCCCTCTTCAGTGGCTCAGCATTACATTGACTTGATGGTGGAGATCAGCCACAGCCGCGAGCTGTTGTGTCGTGGGCGTTGTCATTGTCGACGGATTGTCACCGGTGCCACCATAAGAGCCCCCATACAGGGAATTGTACTGATGCACAAGTTCGGCATTCAACGTTAACAGAGCGGGGGGCATTTTCTCACCCTTGGTCTTTGCTTGTTGCAATGCCACGTAGGTCCGATTTATGTCCTGACTCAGTTGCATGCCCAGGTCGAACTGCTGCGTGAGACCGGCCATTGGGGCCTTGTTCCGTGGATCCATGCGCACCGTAAGTGGTTGCGAGTAGGTGTGTCCGCCCGCAGTGAGCTTGACGGTATAGCTCCCCGGCAACGCCGGTGGACCCGCTAGGCCCATGGGCGTATTGTGAAGAATGACTCCCATCGGCGCATGCGGATGTAGCGTGTGAGGTGATGGATAGTGCAAGTTCCACACGAACCGGTGCATGCCCGCCTGTGCGGAAAGCACCCGGGGTGGGCGTAACCAATAGGTGGGGAAATTCAGTTTATCGGGATTCACTGGCGTGGGTTTGCCCGTCGCGGTGTATCGGCGCACGAGCTTGCCTTTGGAATCAAAGATCTTGAGTGTCACCGGCCCGGTCGCCGCCGTTTTCAGATAATAGTCGATGATGGCGCCGCTAGGCGGGTTCTGCCCTGCTGGAAACTCCGGCGGCAGCTGGGTATCGCTGTAGGTGGTACGCGGAATCTGGTAGGCGGCTTCGGGTTTATACAGGAACGCGTGGGCAGCGGCTGCGGCAGCCGAGAGCTGGCGCAGGGGGGTGATGTCATCAAGTATCCAGTCGGAACGGCCGTGGGTGCCGAGCACCACATCGCTATCATGGATGACCAGGTCATACATTGCGGTCACCGGCAGGTTCAGCTGTAATGAATGCCAGTGGTTGCCATCATCCGCCGAGAACCATACAGCCCGTTGAGTACCGGCAATTAGTAGCCCCTTGCGCACTGAATCCTGCCTTACCACGTCTACCGGGGCATTGTCCGGCAGGCCGTTCACGATCAGTTTCCAGGTTGCTCCACCGTTATGAGTGCGGTATATATAGGGCTTGAGGTCATTCAGGCGGAACCGGCTAACGGAGGCGTATGCAGTTTGATCGTTGAAGTGCGAAGCAATGATCTTCGTTACCCTGCTCCACGGCGTCATGCCGGGCGGCGTGACATTTTTCCAGTGCTTGCCCCCGTCATGGGTGACCCAAATGAGTCCGTCATTGGTCCCGGCCCAAATCGTGTTCACATTTTTAAACGAGGGTCCGATACTGGAGATTACGCCAAGACGATGATGGAGCGACTTCAGATGCGCGCCGAAGGGGCCGAGGTTACTGGGTACACCCGGGTCGTGGCGCGCTAGATCGGGGCTGATGACTTGCCATCTGTGTCCGCCGTTTGTGGTCTTGAACAGAACGTTCCCACCGAGATACAGCACATGCGGATCCGCTGGGGAAAAGCGGATGGGGTTATAAGGACTAAAGCGATATTTACCCATAAAGCGCTTCACCTGAGGGCCAACAAACTGCGTTTCCCCCGTGATCCGATCATAGCGATTGCCGCGGCTGGAAAAGATCATGTTGGGGTGTAACGGGTCAGGCGCAATATTGCCATCTTCTTCCGCTCCAACCGGGTGCCAGTCACGGAAGGTAATCTGGCCATTGTTGCCACGGCTCGTGATGCTGAACGAACCGCTGTCCTGCTGGTTACTGTAGACACGGAAAGGAAATTGATTGTTTGTAGCGATGGAATATGCCTGAGCGGTGGGCTGGTTGTACCAGGAACTCCAGGTTTTGCCCCCGTCTACGCTCACCGTAGCGCCCTGGTCGACACCGGCCGCCATAATCTTGGGGTTGGTGGGATCGATCCAGACATGGTGGTAGTCGTTCCCACCGGGGGCGCCCCTGATGGCGGTAAAGGTCTTGCCGGCGTTCATCGAACGGTACAAGGCCGTCGAACTGACATAAACCTCGTCGGGATTGTTGGGTGCGACTGTGACAAAACCGCCGGAATTGCGCGGATCATGACTGACGCGGTGGAAGCTCTGGCCGGCATCGTCGGAACGATACATTCCAGCGCGAACGCTGGCATAAATACGGTTAGGATTGCCGGGAGCGATGGCGAGTCTAATTCGCCCCAGGCCTTGCGCCACTGTGGGTAATCCTTTGCCTATCTGCTCCCACGTATTGCCGCCATCGGTGGATTTGTACAAACCGCTACCCGGGACCTTGGTCACAAGGCCAAAACCGGCGCCAATCACCGTAGGCATACTCCGTGCCGCCCACAGCACGGCATAAACGATTTTCGGATTCGATGGGTCCAGGGCAACCTCCGCGGCGCCTGTATTCTCGTTCTTGTAGAGCACCTTCTGGAAGGTCTGCCCACCGTCAGTGGAGCGGAATATCCCACGCTGCTTATTCGGCCCGTACGGGTGGCCCAGCACGGCCACAAACAACCGGTCAGGATTATGTGGATCTACCACGATCGAGGCAATCTGCTGACCGTCGCGTAAACCAAGGTGCTGCCACGTCTTGCCGGCGTCCGTAGACTTGTATATGCCATCACCCGTAGATAAATCCGGCCGCTGTCCGGCTTCTCCCGAGCCGGCATAGATGATGTTGGGATTCGACTGGGCTATCGCAAGCGACCCCAGCGAATTGTTCTCATCGCCCTTGAACAGCGACACCCATGTCAAACCGGAGTCAATCGATTTCCATACTCCACCATCCTCGGCGTCCATATAGAACACATTGGGCTGGTCGGGTACTCCAATGACGGAATTCACACGCCCACCGCGAAAGGGGCCAATCAGCCGCCAGTGCATCCCGTTATATAGATCGGGACTTACCTGCGCCACTGCCGGCAGTATGGAAAACGCCAGCACGAAAGCAGCGATCATCATGGCGCCTATAAATCCAACGCGGCTATATAATTTCATGAAAAAACCCTCTGGCTAACTATGATTGGATGATTGGGAATGTGTATCTGCACAAGGAATAGTCCCTGGATGTGGCAGACAGACAACCGACCAGGAGATACCATCGCATTACATCCATTCTTCGATTACCTGCTGCATGTGTCGTAAGTGAGAAGCGGAACGTGTGACCGCAAATCAAGTCGGCAATCTCACTGTACGTCCGGTAGCGTCGACCGGGGATCCGTGACTTTGCGCGAAGGCTTGAACTATAGCCTACTTTCCCGTTCTGTGAGTAACTGGAGGTCCGCAGGTGATGGAGTGAATGGCGGCTTGCGATGAGGCCGAACGTGCGCTTCGGGCCGTATCCGATGCTTCGACTATTTAGGATTAGTCCAGCTGAAACAAAAGTTACTCCGCCGGGATGCTCAAGAAATCATTCGTCGTTGTGCGGCGCATCCCTCAACGAGGGGCGAAGGAGTAGTAAAGTTCAGTCGGCGACGAGGGCGCGCATGGCATTGAGATGATGGCTGGCGGCGGCTTCGCGGCGTTCTGCCGAGGCCTCGTTGTCAGGTTCATCCCAATCGAGCAGCTCCTCGGGTAATTCGGCGAGGAAGCGGCTGGGTTCGGCGGTTTCCCATTGCCCGAAGCGGCGCCGGCGTGCGGCGTGTACGAGATACAGGTGCGAGCGGGCGCGGGTGAGTCCGACATAGGCCAGGCGGCGTTCTTCTTCGATGCTGTCGTCTTCGATGCTGGTGCGGTGCGGCAGCAGGCCTTCTTCCATGCCAGTCAGGAACACGGCCTGGAATTCGAGTCCCTTGGCGGCGTGCAGAGTCATCAGTTGAACCTGTCCGCGACCGTCGCCGTCGTCGCGCTGGGCAAGTTCCGCCACGGCCAGTTGGCGCAGCCGCTCGGCGAGGGTGAGTTCATCGCCGCCGCGTCCGATCCAGGTCAGGAATTCTTCCACGCTCTCGCGGCGCTTCGCGCGTTCGCGTTCGTCGCGGGCCTGATCGTCGAGCCAGGCGCGGTAGTCGGTGGCTTCGATCAGTGCCGCGCAGACTTCACGTGCGGGTTCGCGTTCGGCACGTTCGGCGAGCTGCGAAATCATGCGCGCGAAACGGCGGAGCGCTTCCACCGCTCGCGGCTGGAGTGCGCCGGCCAGGCCCATTTCGAAGCAGGCGCTGAACAGGGCGACATCGCGTTCGCGGGCATAGTCACCGAGCCGTTCCAGGGTGGCGGTGCCGATATCACGGCGCGGGATGTTGGCGATGCGCAGAAAGGCGGCATCGTCCTCGGGGTTGGCGAGCAGGCGCAGGTAGGCCAGCAGATCCTTGATTTCCGCGCGATCGAACCAGGCAATGCCGCCGCTGACCTTGTACGGAACACGGACTTCGGCAAGCGCCTTTTCCAGGCGGCGCGACTGATGGTTGCCACGGTAGAGTATGGCGATCTGTTCGTGAGGTAGACGCTTGCGCTGCACCAGGTCGAGCGTTTCGGCCGCGATGCGCGCCGCTTCCTGGTCGCCGTCTTCCACACTCCATACGCGAATGCGTTCGCCCTCGCCGAGCGCGCTGCGCAGCGTTTTCTCGTAGAGGTGCGCGTTGTTGGCGATCAGCGCATTGGCTGCGTCGAGGATCGTGCCGGTCGAGCGGTAGTTGGTCTCCAGCATGACGACCTTGAGCGTGGGGTAGTCGCTGCCCAACTCGTGCAGGTTTTCCGGCCGCGCGCCGCGCCAGGCGTAGATCGACTGGTCGTCATCGCCCACCACGGTAAAGGCGCCGCGCGGGCCGGCGAGCGCCTTGAGCAGGCGATACTGCGCGGCGTTGCTGTCCTGGTATTCATCGACGAGCAGGTAACGGAGACGCGACTGCCAGCGTTCGCGCAGCTCGCCGTCCTGCTCCAGCAGCCACACGGGGCGGGCGATCAGGTCGTCGAAGTCGAGACAACTGGTGGCTTCGAGTTGACGCTGGTAGCCGACATACACGGCGCCGTAAGGTTCGCCGGCGATGTCTTCCGGCCTGAACAGCGCCGACTTCCATTCCGAGATTTTCCACTGCGCGGCTGTGACGGCATCACTCTTTTTGGCATCGGTAGCGACCAGCTCGCCCGCAATGAGTACCCGCGCCGATTCCGGGTCGAGGATCGAAAAGCCGCGCTTGAGCCGTGCCGCGCCGCGTTCCTCGCGCAGCAGGCGCAGGCCGAGACTGTGAAAGGTGCTGATATGTACGTCGGCTGCGCGCTGACCGAGCAGCACCGTGCACCGGGCACGCATTTCCCGCGCGGCCTTCTGGGTGAAGGTGACGGCGGCGATATGCTCGGGGTGGTAACGGTCTTCGCGGATCAGATACGCGATTTTCTGCGTGATGACGCGCGTTTTCCCGCTGCCCGCACCGGCGAGCACAAGCAACGGCCCGCCCGCGTAGTGCACGGCGGCGTGTTGCTCCGGGTTCAGCCCGGCGTCCTTGTCAGGCGAACGGCGCATGGCGACATTCTAATAAGGTGTGGCGGATTGCACAGCTTGCGCTTTGAGCGCGGGCGTGGTTGGAATCGTTTCTGACACTGGCGTAAACTGAATGTCTTGTTTTCTTTACCGGACGACGCGATGAAGAAGTTTCCTTGCCTGGTTCTGATGACCTTGCTCGCTGTGCCCGCATTGGCCCAGGCGGCGACCTACCAGATCGATTCCGCACACACGTTTCCGCAGTTCGAGATTCGCCACCTGAGTTTTTCGATGTTGCACGGGCAGTTCAACCACACCACTGGTACGATTACGATGAACCGTGCCAAACACCTCGGTTCGGTAAACGTCACCATCGACGTCGGTTCGATCGACACGGGAAATGATCAACGCAACAAGGATTTGCTGGCGCCTTCGTTTTTCGATGTTCAGAAATACCCGACCATGACTTACCACTCGACGAAGGTGGTGTACCACGGCAAGGATGCAGCCACTGTGTACGGCAAGCTCACCCTCAAGGGTCGTACCAAGCCGGTAACGTTGATGGTTACGCGCATCCACTGTGCGAAGAATCCGCTCGGTAGCGGCACACGCTGCGGTTTCGATGCGAGCGCCACAATCAACCGCACCACGTTCGGTGTATCGGGCGATAAGGGGTTCATTCCCAACAAGGTGTATCTAACGATCAACTCCGACGCGGTGTCCACTGCGAAGAGCAAGGGGGAGTAAATGTCAGTCAATATACAAATCGTTTTCTATTCCATGTACGGCCATATTCACACCATGGCCGAAGCC
>JBOHZI010000045.1:0-11733 GCA_050738295.1 Gammaproteobacteria bacterium | reverse complement strand
GAATCAGCCTTATCCTTTTGAATCATAAAAGAAATCCGTACCCTTAGACCAACACGCAGCTTCCTATAGCTCCGATTTGTCGAACCCGATGTCTTTTTTCTGTCCGGGGGTTCGAGCCGAAATCACGGATACGCTGCCCACACAATCAGACATTGAGACTAACTTTTAATCCTCAGGGAGGGATTGATTCGCGCCATCCATGGCGCTCACCCTGCGGGCGCGCTGCGCGCGTCAAAATCGGCTGTCCTGCCGATTTTGCGAACCCTGGCTTGTTTTTATGTCCGGGGGTTCGAATCGCCTTCGGGATATTCCCCTATGCAGCCCTCGGGCTGCATAGGGGAATATGGCGGAGAGGGAGGGATTCGAACCCCCGGACCCCGCGAGGGGTCTCTCGATTTCGAGTCGAGCCCATTCGGCCTCTCTGGCACCTCTCCGCGTTGCAGGCCATGGCCCGCAAGCCCCAAGACTTGCGGGGGCGCAGAATACCAGAAAGTATGCGCTCAAGGCCAAAATCGGCTAAAATAGAGGCACTCGCTCCGTACCTACGGTGTCGCAGATCGTGCCAGTGCAACTGAAACGCCTAGCCCGACACCCCCGCCTGTGGCGGGTAACGGGCAACCTCCTCAAATTCGGTTCGGTGACAGCCGCCGTGGCGATCCTGGCCACGTGTGCCTGGTCGCCGTCCAACCTGAGTCGTATTCAGCGCACCGACACACTGGTGGTGGCCACACCCAACAGCCCCACGACTTATTATCTGGGGCCCTATGGTGCCACCGGTCCGGATTACGATTTGGCCAGCGGGCTGGCACGCACGCTGGGCGTCAAGCTCAAGGTACTGGAAGTCGCCAATGGTTATGCTGCTCTGCAAGCGGTGGAAAACGGTCGAGCGGATATTGCCGCACCCGGCGTAGCAGTCAACGCCGGGCACTATCCGCGTCTGCAGTTCACTCCACCCTACCAGATGGTCTCGCAGTTGGTGGTGTACCGCGTAGGCGAGACGGTGCCTGCCAATATGGCCGATCTGGCACATGCGGACTTCAAGCTCACAGTAGCGCCTGAATACGCACCCCTGCTGCAGAACCTGAAAACCGCCCATCCCGGCATCAGTTGGCAGGTGGCTTCCGGACAGGGGCCCGACGATTTGCTGGTGGCGCTCGCGCAGGGCCGCATCGACTACACGATCGTAAACGAGAACGAATTTCGCATCAGTCGGCGCTTTTATCCGCAACTGCGCATCGCCCTCAAAATCGGTAACCCGCAACCCATTGCCTGGGCGGTAGCACGCAAGAGCGATTCAACCTTGTATCAGGCGGCCACCGCCTATTTCGCTCATTCCGAGGCGTCACACAGGGTTGCCGCTCTGCTTCACCGTTACTACGGCGATCTGGATGCCTACGATCAGGTCAGCGCACAGATCTTCCTGAACGACGTCGACAACCGGTTGCCCACCTATGTGAACAGTTTCGACCGGGCTTCCGCCGCCACCCGTCTGCCTTGGCAATTACTCGCAGCGGTGGGCTATCAGGAATCGCATTGGGACGCCGGTGCCGTCTCTCCGACCGGGGTGCGCGGCATCATGATGCTGACTACGCCGACGGCGTCCCGGCTAGGCATACACGACCGCGACAATCCGCATTCAAGCATCGTCGGCGGCGCGCGTTACCTGGCCATGTTGTTACGCAAGCTGCCGCCCGAAATTGAAGGTTCGGACCGGCTCTGGATGGCGCTCGCTTCCTACAACGTCGGCTACGGTCACGTGATGGATGCGCGCAAACTGGTTGCCAGCCAGGGCGGTAACCCCGACCGCTGGGCGGATGTCAAAAAGGTGCTGCCGCTGCTCAATCAGTGGCGCTACTACCATCACACCAGTTTCGGCTATGCCAACGGCGTGCAGGCCGTACTTTACGTGGCCCACATCAAGGATTACTACCGGGTTCTGCAATGGCGCACGGCGCAGAACAGTCTGCCCGCCGGGGTGATCGACCCGCTGCAGGCAGCTGCCGATAACCAACCCGTATCCCAATAAACCGCCGTACGTATAAACTCGTCTAGCGGCGGGCGCGGAAAAATTTTTGCAATAATTCTCTTGAAGCTTGCGCTTCGACGCCGCCCGTCCAGACTGCCCGATGATTCAACTCGGGGTGATCCAGAAGATTGAAAACGGTTGTTACCGCCCCGGCGCGTACATCGTCCGCGCCGAACACGACGCGTTCCAATCGGGCCTGAATGATGGCGCCAACGCACATGGCGCAGGGCTCCAGGGTGACGTACAAAGTAGCGCCGGGCAGGCGATAATTGCCACAACGTGTACCGGCGCGGCGCAGGGCCAGGATTTCAGCGTGTGCGCTGGGGTCGTGACGAGCAATAGGCGCATTGGCGGCGGCGGCGAGCACATGACCCGAGCGGACGAGCACCGCGCCGACCGGGACTTCACCTGCCGCAGCAGCCCGCCGGGCCAGACGCAACGCACGGCGCATCCAGCGCGCGTCCTCGGCCGCGCTCATTCCCACTCGATGGTGGCTGGCGGCTTGCCCGAAATGTCGTACACCACGCGCGAAATACCGGGCACACGGTTGATGATCCGCCGCGCCACTTCATCCAGAAAATCATACGGCAGGCGGGCCCAGTGCGCAGTCATGAAATCGGTGGTTTCGACCGCGCGCAGTGCCACTACATATTCGTAGCGGCGTTCGTCCCCGGTGACACCAACCGAGCGCACCGGCAGGAAAACGGCAAAGGCCTGACTCACGCTGTCGTAAAGATCGGCCTCGCGCAGGGCGGCGATGAAAATCGCATCGGCACTGCGCAGCACATCGGCGCGCTCGCGCGTCGCCTCGCCCAGAATGCGCACGGCCAGACCTGGTCCGGGAAACGGATGGCGTCCAATCAGCGACGGCGGCAGACCGAGTTCAAGTCCAATGCGGCGGACCTCGTCCTTGAACAGGTCGCGCAGCGGTTCGAGCAGCTTCAGATTCATGCGCTCGGGTAAGCCGCCCACATTGTGA
Organism: Gammaproteobacteria bacterium; assembly: GCA_050738295.1. GTDB lineage: Bacteria > Pseudomonadota > Gammaproteobacteria > JAKDMP01 > JAKDMP01 > JBAUSV01. The sequence goes on along the minus strand of JBOHZI010000045.1, from coordinate 8,728 downwards.
TGCGACTTGATCAGGGCAGCACCGCCGGTCTTGGCCCCGGCCGATTCGATCACGTCCGGATAGATCGTGCCCTGAGCCAGCCAACTTACGTTTTCGATGCGTACGGCCTCTTCGTCAAACACCTCGATGAAGGTACGCCCGATGATCTTGCGTTTCTGCTCCGGATCTTCGACCCCGGCGAGCAGGCCCAGAAAGCGCTCGCCGGCATCGACCCGGAGTACGGTCACGCCCAGATGGCGTGCGAGCGAGGTCATGACTTCGTCGGATTCGCCCTCGCGCAGCAAACCATGGTCGACAAATACTGCCGTCAACTGGTCGCCGATCGCGCGATGGATCAGCGCGGCGGCAACCGAGGAATCCACACCACCTGAAATGCCCATTATTACGCGATCTTTGCCTACACTATCGCGTATTTTAGCGACATGTTCGGCGATTATATTGCCCGGAGTCCAGTCGCCCGCGGCGCCACAGATATCCCGCACGAAGCGGGTGATGATGGGCACGCCTTGGCGGGTATGGGTCACTTCAGGATGAAACTGCAGCCCGTAGAAACGGCGCTTCGCATCGGCCATGGCCGCGACGGGCGCGGCGTCGCTGGCTGCGCTGACAGTGAATCCGTCCGGCACCGCCAGCACCCGGTCGCCGTGAGACATCCACACATCCAGCTCGGAGGTTTCACTCGGTGTGGCGCCATCGTTCAGGCCTGCCAGCAACTCTCCGGCCTCGGCAACACGGACACGGGCATAGCCGAATTCACGCTCCTCGCTGGTTTCGACTCGCCCGCCCAACTGAGCCGCCATGGTTTGCATGCCGTAGCAGATGCCGAGCACCGGCACCCCCAAATCAAACACCTCAATGGGTGCCGCCGGCGGCGCATGGCCCGTGACCGAAGCCGGGCCACCGGAGAGGATGATGCCGCAGGGTGCGAAGGCACTTATCGTTTCCGCCTCGACACGGGGCGACCAGATTTCCGCATACACGCCGGCTTCACGCACACGGCGCGCAATCAACTGCGTATATTGGGAACCGAAATCGAGAATCAGAACCCGGTCGGACGCCGGATCAACACTCACAATTTGCCCCGCAACGCCAGCGCACTCGTTTGACTCTCTAGGGCACCTCTAAAAATAGTGATTTTTTTGCGGGAGCAAGGAGGCACCGCGCGCAGAACCGCAGTGTATGTGCCTATACATAAGGATTGCGAAACACGTCCGTGTGTTTCGCCCTTCGGGCCGCGCTGCGCACGTCGTGATTCGCTCCAAGCGAATCGCTCAAGCACGGAGCCGACGCAGCTATCGCAGAAAAAGTGCATTTTTAGAGGTGCCCTTCATTCGCGTCGGTAATTGGGTGCTTCTTTGGTAATCGTCACGTCGTGGACGTGGCCTTCGCGAACCCCGGCCAGCGTCACGCGGATAAATTCGGCCCGGGTGCGCATGGCCTCGATATCGGCCGCGCCGGTATAGCCCATGCTGGCCCGCAGACCGCCTATCAACTGGTGAATAATGGCTGCCACCGAGCCCTTGTAAGGCACGCGGCCCTCGATACCCTCGGGTACCAGTTTGTCCGCTTCCGCATCTTCCTGGAAATAGCGGTCGCTGGAGCCGTGACGCTGGCCCATCGCGCCCATCGAGCCCATGCCACGGTAGGACTTGTAGGAACGGCCCTGATACAGCTCAACCTCGCCCGGCGCCTCCTCGGTGCCGGCGAACAGGCTGCCGATCATAACGGCATGCGCGCCGGCAGCCACGGCCTTGGCCAGATCCCCGGAGAAACGCACGCCGCCGTCGGCAATCAAGGGTATTTCACTGCCCTTGAGTCCGGTGGCCACATCGGCAATGGCACTCACCTGTGGCATGCCCACGCCCGCCACCACGCGTGTGGTGCAGATCGAACCCGGTCCGACGCCGACCTTGACGCCATCAACCCCGGCCTCGGCCAACGCCTGCGCCGCGGCACCGGTCACGATATTGCCGGCAATGATCGAAAGATCGGGGAAACGGGCACGGGTCTGGCGCACCATATCGATCACGCCACTGGAATGGCCGTGCGCGGTATCGATGACCACGACATCAACTCCAACCGCGACCAGCGCCTCGATGCGCGCCATCGCCTCTTCGCCGACGCCCACCGCCGCGCCCGCACGCAAGCGCCCCGCTTCATCCTTGCAGGCCTGCGGATAATCCTTGGCTTTGTCGATATCGCGCACCGTGATCATGCCGCGCAGCTCGAAGGCGTCGTTCACGAGCAGCACCTTTTCGATGCGATGATGCTGGAGCTTTTCGATTACCTCGCTGCGCGGCGCACCCTCGCCCGCCGTGACCAGATGTTCGCGCGGCGTCATCACCGCGCTGACCGGCTGGTCAATGTTCTCCTGGAAACGCAGATCGCGGCTGGTCACGATGCCGACCAGGGCGCTGCCCTGGGTCACCGGCAACCCTGAAATACCGTGCTGCTTGCGCAACTCGAGCACCTCGCGGATCGTGGTGTCCGGCCCGACGGTGATGGGGTCGGTCACCACCCCGGCCTCGAATTTCTTGACCCGGCGCACTTCGCTCGCCTGGGATTCGGCGCTCATGTTCTTGTGGACGATGCCGATACCGCCCGCCTGCGCCATTGCGATGGCCAGGCCCGATTCGGTGACCGTGTCCATCGCGGCGGATACCAGCGGTATGTTGAGCTTGATCTGACGCGTCAGACGCGTGGCCAGATCGACGTTGCGTGGCAGGCATTGGGAATAGCCCGGCACCAGCAGCACATCGTCGAAGGTCAGGGCTTCCCCGGTGATTCGCATGGCCGCCATCTCCACAAGCGTCAGGTTAACTGCGTATTTTAGCAGGAATTATGCCCGGCACCGTCCGAAGACGTATTCAGGGCAGGTTCTAGTACACTATGCAGCGTCTTCCCTGAAGAAGACGGCAACCCTGGCCGGGATGGCGGAATTGGTAGACGCGCCGGACTCAAAATCCGGTTCTGGCGACAGAGTGCGAGTTCGAGTCTCGCTCCCGGTACCATGCGTGGAAACGAAGGGCAATGACCGACACCGAGCGCTACAGCGAAACCATCGAACCGCATTTCCCTATTACGGTGCTTGCGCGCCAGTATAACGATGCGGCGGCGCTCAACGACAAACTCTTTGCCTGGATCAAGGACATGGCCGTGCGCTACGGCGACAGCGACCAGAACGCTTCCAGGGACCCCGAAATAGCCACCAAGGGCGGTTACCAAACGTCGCGAAAGATGAACCTGTTTCAGGTCGAACGACCGGAAATCCGCCAATTCCGCGATCGCTACATCCGTCCTGCGGTGCATCATTATCTGCACAGCGTGTTTGGCGACGAGGCTAAAACGATCGACCCGGCGCTGATCGGCTGGTCGAATCTACTCGGTCCCGGCGACTGGCAGGGCCCGCACATGCATCCGACCGAAACCAACCTGGCGAGCGGTGTGTACTACGTGCGAATGCCCGAAATCACTCCACCGGAGGGCTGCATCGAATTTCTCAATCCGCATCCGATTTCGCAGCATCACGGATTCAATCCCTCGCGGCGTATTGTGCCGAGCGAAGGGCTGCTGTTGTTGTTCCCGCCATTTTATCTGCACTACGTGCATCCGCTGCGCAGCAGCGAAGACCGTGCCATCATCGCTTTCGACGTCCAGGCTCGAAAGGGCGCATTCAACTTTATCTTCTAGACCAGGTGTCCAACAGTCCCTCCGACTCGTGGTGGCAGCGCCCGGAAACCTACCTGTATGCCTGGGATTTCGCTGACGAATCCGCGCGTTTCATTCCCATGGATCGAGCGGCGCTGGCACGTTCGAGTTTTCTTGATCAGCGCATCGCAGCCGATCTTTCAACAGTGCAAAACGTGCCCATAGCCGAAGTGCTGAGTTCGACCAGCGGGGAACCCTCTGCTGCACCGGCTTTTATCTTCCATACCGCTTTCTGCTGTTCCACCCTGCTTGCACGCAGCCTCGACTTGCCGGGGCGTACACTGGCGCTGCGCGAACCGGCCACTCTGCTGCAACTGGCGGATCTGAAACGCGGGCTGACAGTAACAAATTACAACGTTGCATCACTTCTAACGCCTACGCTGAACCTGCTGTCGCGGCCCTTCAGAACCGGCGAGCGGGTACTGATCAAGCCCACCAATCTGGTCAACAATCTGATCCCGGAACTGCTCGCCGCCAGTCCCGAATCCAGGGTTCTTGTGCTGTACGACAACCTGGAAGCCTTTCTGCTCTCCGTACTCAAGCGTCCGCGCGAGAGCGAACGTGGTATCTCTCAATTTCTCGAACGCCTGCGGCTCGATGCCCCGGCGCGCGCATTCGCGCCCGAAGTACTGAACGTTGGCGATCTGCCGCGCCGTGCAGCCCTCGTCTGGGCGCTGCAAATGCACGCACTGAACGCCTCGCTGTCAACTTCACCCAGCCATGTGCGATTTCTTGGTGCTCCGTCGCTGCTACGCGAACCGGTCTCTGCTCTTGCCGCAGTGACCGAATGGCTTAACCTGGGCATAGACACTGCAGTGCTGCGAGACGTAACCCAAGGCCCTATCTGGAATCGACACGCCAAACATCCCGATCAGAGCTACACGCCGGCGCGACGCAACGAAGAACAAACGCTGGCCCGGCGCCTGCTCGCCGATCCGCTGCAGCAGACCCGCGCCTGGATGGCGCAAACGCCAGGGTTGATGCCCACAACTTTGCCGCGTGCACTGCACCTGATGGACTAAAATGCGCCTATCGCTGCAACACACAACCGGCGCCTGAAGCGCGCTGACAGACTCATGGATAACTTCTCCGACATCCGCACGGCGGAATTGACCGAACAACTCAAGCTGCTGGAAGACAACAGCCGCGAGCTGATCAAGCGCGGCCGGCATGCCGATGCCGAACGCCTCCTGCGCGAACTATTGCGCTCCGCACCCGACCATATACCCGCTCTGCGCTACCTGGGGGCCCGCGCGCTGCTGAGACAGGACTTTGACGAAGCGCAACGTATGATCGAACGAGCCATCCGCCTGGCGCGCAAATTGGAACGCGACGCGCCGATGCTGCACCAGCATCTGGGGATCATCCTGCGGGCACGAGGTTATTTCAAAGGCTCCTTGCTCGCCTTCGATACCGCGCTGCGCCAGCAACCCAATGAACCCGTGTACTGGATTCAGCGTGGAGATGTGCTGCAAGCTTTGGGAGAATCGGAGCGAGCAGTTGCTTCATACAAGCGCGCGGCCGACAGCGCCGGTGACCTTGCCGTGCTCTCCCGCGCCCACCGCGACACACCGACAACGCAGCAAGCCATAGCTCATGCCGGCAGGGAGCTTATTCAGTCCCGTGAACGCGCAATCAAGGCCGGTGTCGCTCCACTCGGCAGGCGTCACGGGGACGAAGCACTGCACCGGGTCAGTGCCGCAGTCCATCACATGACTCGAGCCATGCCGCCCGCTTACGCCGACCCCCTGCAACGCCCGGCCTTCAGTTACTGCCCGGGACTTACGGCAAAACCTTTTTTCGAACGCCATCAGTTTCCTTTCCTGCGCGCGCTCGAAGCCGCCCAAAAACCGATACTCGAAGAGCTGCAAACGGTGCTCGCGGCGCCGCATGACCTCAGCCCGTACGTCGAAATTCCAGAAGCCCGGGAAGCCCAGTGGCACGAACTCAACCACTCCCCCAAATGGAGCTCTTACCATCTCTACAAGGGCGGCGCACGGGTGGCGGAACATTGCGCACGTTGCCCGCGCACCACGGAAGCCATAGAAGCCTTGCCACTGGTACGCCTGCAGGGCCAGGCACCGGAAGCCTTTTTCTCCATTCTCGAACCCGGCACCCACATCCCGCCACACTGCGGGCTCGCCAACTACAAGCTGGCGGTCCACTTGCCGCTCATCGTACCCGAGGGCTGCGCGATCCGGGTAGGCGATCAGACCCGCCAATGGGCGCCGGGAAAATGTTTGATCTTCGACGACAGTTTCGAGCACGAAGCCTGGAACCGCAGCGACCGGCTACGGGTCGTGCTGATTTTCGAAATCTGGCATCCCGATTTGAGCGAAGTCGAGCGTCAGTACCTTTCTACGGCATTGGCGGCCTACGGCAATTTCAACGCCAAACTCGACCGCCTGAACGAATCCGTCCTGCGCACGGCCCGACCGCCAACAAGCGCTTCCACTACTGCGTAGATTGCTGCTCCGGCTCCAGCTTCAGAGCAAACGTCAGACGCGGAATCGTGCAGATACGGCTGGGCGGACGCCCGGCGTGACGAATACGGCCATCGAACAACAGCAAGCGCCCGGGCCGCGGGCTGACCACGAACCGGGCGTCTCCGCTATTGTCGAAAAGCAGCGTCTCGCCGCCCCATTCCAAGTCCCAGCGCGGCGCGATGTACCACAAGGCGGTTATCCCGGCCAGATCGGGCGTATTATCGGTATGCGTGAAAAGCATGTCGCCATACGTCGACTGATTGCAATAAGTGCGGTAAAGCCGGTACGCTGCCCCCTGCGGAAAAAGCTCTGCAACCGCCTGCATGGTGTAACGATACAGCGGCATGCGTTTGCATGCCTCGACCTCTATATTGCAGGCCCAGTGACGGAACGCCTGAGTCTCCGGGCGTGCAAATTCATTCCGTGTAAAAGCGCTCGCATCGAGATTCTGGAATAACTGTGCCGCTTCGACCGGAGGCATCAATCCGTCTATCACCCGTATCGGATGGCCCTCCACGCTCCCCTCTCGCACCCGTGCCCGCTGATCCATGAACGACTTGCCCAATAGCTGCTCAAGCGTCAAAATAGCATAGTCCCGTCAAACGAGCGCTCATGCCCGTACCTACGCTCTCCCCCCAGTTCGCCGTTCCCATGGCCGAGATGATGCTGCCCCAGGCCGCCCAACTCAACCCGGCCTTGCGCGAGCGCTTTCTCGCCTGGGAGAAAAACGAAGGTGCGCGTTCCAGCGTGCCGACCCAGGTAGACAAGCACGCCGTGTACGAAAGCGATTTTTCGCTTTTCTATCTCAAGGATCCCGTCATAGCGGAACTTGCCGAACAGTGCCTTGGCGCACTGGGAACGCTGATCATGCGTATCAACGGCTATTCAGCGCAGGACATGCGCAACCTGCGCATCTACCATCACAGTTGGTATCACATTACCCGCCACGGCGGCTACACCAGCGGGCACAATCATCCGATGGCCTCATGGTCGGGCGTGTACTGCGTAAGCCCCGGAGAAACGAGTACGAGCGCCGGCAACAATGGCACGCTGCGTTTTCAGGATACACGCATCAATGCCACCCAGTATCTCGACCCCGGCAATGCACACCTGCAGCCACCCTACGAAAGCGGATACCTCGCCTATCAGCTGCAAGCCGGCCAACTGCTCCTGTTCCCTTCCTGGTTGCAGCACGAAGTTACGCCGTTCCGGGGCCACGACGAGCGCATCACCGTCGCCTTCAACGCCTGGGTTCGCGAAGCCGGGCAGGCCGTGGACGAACCCGGGCTGCGCCTGCGCGCTGGCGCCTGAATCATTATGAATGCAGATGAGTTACTGACCGCGGCGCGCGAGGATCTGGCCCGCGGCTTCACGGCACGCGCCGGTACGCGGCTGCGCCAGGCCGGGGATGCGGGCAACAGTCAGGCGCTCGTTGAACTGGCGAGCGCCGTTTTCCGCGGCCGAGTGCCCGGCAGCGCACGGGAAATACGTCAACGCCTCGAGTCCCTCTCCGAACTCGTTCCCGCCGCCCACTTGCTGCGCGCGCGCTGGCGTTACGCGGGAACCGGCGGCGAGGCCGCGTCGGATAGCGCACTCGCCGACATCGGCGTCGCCGCCACGGCCGGCGATCGGGCCGCGCAAATCGAAATAGCCCTGGCCTGGAACGAATTCGCTGGCACAGACGCGCGCCGTCAGGTTCATGCCTGGTTGCTGGCTGCCGGCGCCGTGGACGAATTCGGGCTGAGAGAAGCCACCGCGCAGCCGGTCGACTCCGATCCGGCCGCGTTGCCGGACGCCTGGGCGCCGCTTCCGGTTTGCGCCGAACCCCAAATCCTGGCCAGCGAACCCGATATACGCGTGGCTCCCGACCTGCTGAGCCCGTTCGAGTGCATCTGGTTATGCCGTCACGCAGCAGCCCGGCTCGCACCCTCGCGCGTGATCGACCCGCTCACCGGGCGCTCGCTCGACGATCCCATACGCACCGGCCTGACCGCCTGTCTGGATCCCGCGCAGCCGGGCGTGTTCGATTTGCGTATCAGCGAACGCATGGCGCAGGCAGCCGGCAGCACGCTCGGCCATGCCGAACCGCTCGCCGTACTCCGTTACCTGCCGGGCGAACAGTACAAACCGCATTACGACTGGCTGGACAAAGCAGGACTCGCCCGCGACCCGCTCGCCGCCGCCGGTGACCGGGCAATCACCGTGCTGGCCTACCTCAACACGCCCGAAGCCGGCGGCACCACCCATTTCCCGCGGCTGGACATTCGCGTGCCCGCGCGGCGCGGTCAGGTGCTGGTGTTCGCCAACGTGGATTCCCGCGCTACGCCGTCGGCTCTCGCCCAGCATGCGGGCGAGCCCGTCATTGCGGGGGAAAAATGGATCGCTTCGCTGTGGCTGCGCGAACGCAGATTAAGCTGAGAAAGTCTTAAAAAAATCAGCCTGAGAAATCAGAACGAACCTCTCGGGACCACAAAATTTCAAGGCAATAAAAAAGCCCGCGGTTCTTGCGAACCGCGGGCTGGGTTAATCAACCC
>JBOHZI010000044.1:0-11950 GCA_050738295.1 Gammaproteobacteria bacterium | reverse complement strand
CGTTTTCGTTTCCTACGCACGCAGCGACAAGGCGCGGGTCGCGCCGCTGGTCGCCGCGATCGAGGCCAGGGGCTGGTCGGTGTGGTGGGACCCGGAGATCACGCCCGGCCAGGAGTTCGACGACCAGATCGACGCCGAGATCAATGCGGCGAAGGCCGTACTAGTAGTCTGGACTGCGATCTCGGTGGCCTCGCGCTGGGTGCGCGGCGAGGCGCGCGAGGCGGCCGATCGCAATATCCTGGTGCCGGTGCGATTCGAGCAGGCGCGTCTGCCGATGGATGTGCGCGCCATCCACACCACCGATCTCGACGATTGGGGCGAGGATTCGGCTAGTCCGGTTGCGCAAGAATTCCTGCGCGCGCTGGACGCGATGATCGCGCGCACGCAATCCGCGCAAGCCGGAAGCGGATCAGCGCCGTCGTCGCCGGACAGACCTTCCCCGCGCTACTCAATCTGCGTCCTGCCGTTCACCAACATGAGCGGCGACCCGGAACAGGAATACTTCAGCGACGGCATCACCGAGGACATTACTACCGATCTCAGCAAGGTTTCGGCGCTGGCGGTCGCTTCCAGCAACAGCGCCTTTACGTACAAGGGCAAGCACGTCAACATCCAGCAAGTCGTTCGTGAACTCAAAGTCAGCCATGTGCTCGAGGGCAGTGTACGCAAAGCCGGCGGCCGGATCCGGATCAACGCGCAGTTGATCGACGGCGCAACCAACAACCACATCTGGGCCGAACGCTACGACCGCGATGCGAGCGACATCTTCGCGCTGCAGGACGAAATTTCACAGGCAATCGTCAAGGCGCTCAGGCTCCGCCTGCTGCCCGAGGAGAAGAAGGTGATCGAGCGGCGCGGAACAGACAGCGTCGAAGCCCATGATCTGTATTTGATGGCCCGGCAGCTCCACGTAACCAACCTGGGCAACAAACAGGTATCGGAAACCATCGTTCGCATGTGCGCACGCGCGACCGAGATAGACCCGAACTACGCACAGGCCTGGGCGCTGATGGCACTGGGTTATCGGTGGCGGCGCGACTTCAGCACGGAATCGGGTAATGCCACGGATGCTGCAGCGGAAAAGGCGCTCGCGTTGAACCCGAACCTCGCCGAAGCGCACGCCGTCAAGGCGTTTATCCTGCAGACAAAAGGCGACATGGATGGTGCAGCCGCCGAGGTGGAGACCGCACTGAAACTCGACCCCGACTCGCACGAAGTCAATCGCGCAGCCGCGCGCCTTAATTATCAACTGCATCGGTTTGAGGATGGCGCCCGATATTTCGAAAAGGCAGCAAGCCTGGTGGATTCGGACGTCGTCTCGGCGATGATGCTTATCAGTATCTACACCGTCATGGGAGACGCAGTGGGCACCCGCCGCGCGGCCGAAATGGCGCTGAAACGCGCGGACGCCGTGCTGGCGCGCGACCAGACCAATACGAGCGTAATTTCCTCCAGCGCCACCGCGCTCGCCGTGCTGGGTGAGGGCGAGCGGGCCAAGGCGCGGATGAACCGCGCGTTGTTGAGCGACCCCGATAACTTCACTATGCGCTACAACTTCTCCTGCACACTGAGCCGCTACCTGAAGGACGAGGATGCGGCCCTGGAAATGCTGGAATCCGTATTCGAAACGATCACCGATACCTTCCTGCCTTACGCCAAGGCCGATCCGGACCTCGATCTGCTGCACGACGATCCACGCTACAAGGCGATGGTCGCCGACGCCGAGACGCGGCTCGCAAAAGAGGCGGAGAAGCAGACGGCCAAAGCAACCCCCGACTAGCTTCACGGTTCGACCGACGATGTTCCCTCTTAGGCAAGAGAGGGTGAAGGCAAATATTCACGCTATGAAGATATTATTGGTCTGGTCCGTAAATAGTAAAACACGCAGGTCCGTATAAGGCCGCAGGCCGTTGCGGGCGTCATGGCCGAGAATGTCCGCAAAGCTACGCTTATGCGGGCCTACATGGATTGTATGTGTCTTGATCATCCTCGATACTATTTTCACAGGCCGGAGCAACAGGGGGTACCCTCGGCAACGCGCAGACCGAACCGTCCCTACAAGGCCCAATGAAATATCACCGCAGAGATCGCAGAGATGAAACCGTTTCCACTGAAGCGAAAAGCTTCAAGGACATGTTTCAAGGCGGGAACCGGCCAGTCTCGTCGTTCCCGCTTCCGCACAGCATGCCCCGGACCTCGATCCGGGGCATGTCCGGAATGACGAACTGTCCAATCCGCCATGCGCGCTAACAAACGACTCGGCCAGCACTTCCTGCACGATCCGGCGGTGATCGGGCGCATCCTTGCCGCAGTTGACCCGCGCCCCGGCGAACACATCATAGAAATCGGCCCAGGTCGCGGCGCACTCACCGCCGGGCTCGCCGCCAGCGGCGCGCGACTCACCGTGATCGAACTCGACCGCACCCTTGCGGCCGAGCTCGCAGCCCACCCCGACCTCCAAACCGTGGAAGTGCTCCAGACCAACGCGCTCAAGGTGGACTACGCCGAACTGGCCATTGACGGCCCGATTCGCATCGTCGGCAATCTGCCCTACAACATTTCCTCGCCGTTGCTGTTCCGGTTTCTTGAAGCCGCCCCACATATCCGCGACCTGACCCTGATGCTGCAACGCGAAGTGGTCGAGCGCATGGCCGCCAGACCCAACACCCGTGCCTACGGACGCCTGACCGTCATGCTTGCCGCGCGCTGCCGGGTCGAGAAACTGTTCGCCGTTGGCGCCGGCGCGTTCAGCCCGCCACCCAAGGTCGAATCCGCCGTTGTGCGCCTCGTGCCCCACGTCGAACCGCCGTTCGATCCCGGCGACTGGAATTTATTCGAGCGTCTGGTACGCGCCGGCTTCAGTGCCCGCCGCAAAACGTTGCGTAACGCACTGCGTGCCCTCGCCGAGGTCGCCACCATCGAAGCCGCCGGCCTCGATCCGGGGGCACGGCCCGACACCCTCGCGCCCGCCGACTACGCCCGCCTGTCCAACCATCTTCACGACGAGCACAGTCACCCGTCCGATTGACCGGGAAACGCACGCGCGCCAAGCCGGTGTGATTTTTCTCGCGTCGTTGCGAATAATAGGCTGTACGACACGGAACTACCGCGGACATGACGGGCAGGCAACACCAACAACGCTTTACGGCACTGCTGCACGAGCACCGGAAAATCGTGTTCAAGGTAGCCGCGATTTACGCCCGCGGTGCCGAGGATCGTCACGATCTGGAACAGGAGATTTGCGTCCAATTGTGGCGTTCGTTTGCCCGCTACGACGAGACACGCGGCAAGTTCTCTACCTGGATGTACCGCGTAGCGCTGAACGTTGCGATTTCGCAGCTACGCCGTACGCATCGCGTCGGCGCTGACCGTTTCGAACCACTGGAAGAACATCATCTGGAGAGCGTCGGCGGCGAACCGGACAGCGAACCGGACGAACGCCTGCATGCGCTGTATGCCTTCATCGACAAACTCGATGCACTCAACCGCGCCCTGATTCTGCTGTATCTGGAAGATCGCAGCTACACCGAAATCGCCGAGATTCTCGGCATCAGCGAAACCAACGTGGCGACTAAACTCGGCCGCATCAAACAGACATTGCGCGGGCAAATGACCGCACTAAGCACAGGAGAATGAACATGGAACTCGACGATTTCAAATCCGCCTGGCAATCGCTGGACCAGCGGCTGGGACAGCAACACGCACTGAACCTGCAACTGTTCCGCGACACCCGCCTGGACAAGCTGCGCCGCGGACTGCGGCCGCTGAAATGGGGGCAGGCCATCCAGATGCTGATCGGCATCGGCGGCTCTCTGCTGTTTGCGCCGTTCTGGATCGCGCACCTGCACCAGCCCGGACTGCTCGCGGCCGGGCTGGTGATGCATCTCTACTGCCTCGGGCTGATCGTGTTCGGTGCGGTGATGCAGGCACAGATTGCGCGTATCGATTATTCTGCACCCGTGCTGAACATCCAGCGCCAACTGCTGCGCCTGCGACACATTTATGCGGTGTACGGCGCACTGATCATCGGTCTGCCGTGGTGGTTTTTATACATACCGCTAATCATTGTTCTGGCCAACATGGGCAGCGGCGCCAACATATTCCACACCGCCCCGTCGTTCATCTACATCAGCGTTGCCATCGGCATCGTCGGCTCGCTTGCGACCTGGTGGTTCCATCGCTGGTCGCATCAACCGCAGCGTGCACGACTGGCACGCGCGCTCGACGACAGCGCAGCTGGCGGCAGTATCCGCCGTGCGCAGGCCGCGGCCGACGAAATCGCCCGCTTCGAGCAGGAATGAACCTCTCATCCCACTCCTCTATCGGGTAGGAAAAAAATCATGAATAAAGTCGTAAGTAGAACTGTCATCGGCATTGCCGCGATCGCCATGCTCTGGATCGTGACCGCGGGAATTCTGGTCGCCATGCCGGCACCGTCATTCACCAAATCGGCTCTGGCATTGCCGGCGGCACCGCCTCCGCCAACTTGCCGCAACAGTAAAACCATCGAATGTTTCCGAATGCGCGATGGCGTGCTGTTGAGCGCGCGCAGTTATCCGGGCAGCACCAAACAGCTTGTATTACTGCTGCACGGTCTCGGCGGCAGCGCAGCGGCGATGGACGACACCGCACGCCGGTTGCGCTCAGCAACAGACGCCGGTGTAGTAAGTCTCGATCTGCGCGGCAACGGTCAGTCGCCAGGGCGCTGGGGCGATCTTGCCTATGTCGGCCAATACGAGAACGACGTGGCAGACGTTGTAGCAGCTCTCCGCAAGAACCATCCCGGTGAACGATTAATACTGGCAGGCTATTCGATGGGTGGCGGCATTGCGATGCGTTATGCCGCCAGACACACATTGCCGCCTGTGGACGGCTATCTGCTCTTCGCACCGCATCTTGGCGACAGTTCACCGACTACTCGCAAGATACTAGCCGACCCGCATGAGGATCCGCCCATAAAACTCGACATACCGCGCATTCTCGGTTTGCTGATGTTCAACAGAATCGGTTTCACAGGATTGAATCACTTGTGCACAATGTATTTCAACGTAAAAATAACCGGACATCTCGTATGCTACCGCTTCAACGCCATGCGCAGCGTGGCGCCGGACGATTACAAGGCCGCGTTGACGGCCGACGCCAAACCATTACTTATCGTCGCAGGCAGCAATGACGAAGCTTTCATCGCCAAACGTTACCCGGATGTCGTGACCCTGCACCACAACGGGCACGCACTGATAGTCCCTGGCGCAACTCACGATAGTATCCTGCACAGCCCAGCCGCCTTTATCGCCATTACGGACTGGATGAGGTTGAACTTTTCTTCACTTCAACGTGGCGTGGCCGGTCATACTGGCAGCACAATGGCATCGAAGAATGAATAAACCACCGGAAGTATGTGATAAAAAATCCTGCCCGATCACCGCTCTTCGCCAACCGTGATTACCAGCAGGCTCATTTACAGTTGATAAAAAGCTCCCCGCTGGCCCGGCCGCCGCAAAACGGGGCGGGCGTCAAAAAAGGAGATCCAGCTTGAGCAGGAACGCCCGCCCCGCTCCGGGATTGACGTGGTTGTTGTCTATGCCGTCGAAATAATAGGCATCCGCCACGTTGTTCACGTTCAACTGCAACTTGAGAGTCCTGGTCACCCGGTATTCCACCATCAGGTCGGCGACCACGTAACCTGGCACCAACTGCCGGTAGCCGTTCGGATCCAAAGTGGTCTCGGTGGTTCGCTGCCCCACGTAACGAACTCCGACTCCTAGCGAGAAGGCGGACGTCAGGTCGTAGGTATTCCACAGTTTGAAGGAGTTCACCGGAGTGTTTTGCAGCCTCCCGCCACTGTCCGAATTCGGCGACGAGACCACCTTGGCGGTCGGCAGGTACGTGTAGCCTCCGAACACGCGCCACCGCGGCGTGACGCGCCCCGCTACATCGAGTTCGAGGCCCTGGACCCGGGCCACGCCCACCAGGATATCCGTCGTAGGATCCAGCGGATTGACCTCGCGGAGGTTCGTCAGCGTCGTCTGGAAGACGGACAAGGAAGTCGTGACCCTCCCCAGCCGCCATTTCGTCCCGGCCTCGACGGTGTCGCTGGACTCGGGCGGCAGGGGCGCGGTGGCCGGGGACAAAGACAGCGCCTCCGCCGAGGGATCGAAGGAGGTGCCCCAGGCGACATAGACGCTGCTCTCCCTGGTCGGCTCGTACTCTAGGGCCGCGCGCCAAGTGGGAACAGTGTAAACGGGATGCGCCTTGAACGAGGCGGGGTAAGACTGGGTGTAATTCGCGTCGAAGTTGTCCACCCGCACCGCTCCCGTGAACGACCAGCGGTCGGCGAAATGGACCGTGTCCACACCGTAGGCCGCCTCCGTGAGGACCGTGACGGAAGTGATCTTCTTGAGGGACTGCGTGCCCGTGAACGCTTGGTTTCCATCGGGATGCAATAGATTCGTGGTCGGCACGCCGGAATACGTATAGAACGTCGAATCGGAGGTCTGCCGGGTCGCCTCCAGCCCCGCGACGACGGAATGCTGGAGCGAACCCGTGTTGAATTTGGCGACGGCCTCCAGTTGGTTGTCCAAGTCGGTTTCCAGGGATTCCAATCCCTGCATGGCGCGCGTGACCGTGACGTCTGACAGCGGCTCGCCCTCGGGAACCACGCCGTCCACCGTGGGCTCGCTGAGCCGCATCGAGCGCGCGTATCTGCCGTAGCGTAATTGATCGCGCAGCGTGAAGCCGGAAAAATCGTGCTCATATTTCACGGTTGCGACGTCCACGTCGTTGTGAACGAAATCGCTTTTAAAGCCGTAATAATTGGCGCGAGCGACGTCCGCGGGCTTCACCACGGCGCCGGGGGGCCCCGTGTCGAGCCACGGAAGGCCGTAATCGGGGATATCGTCCTCGTTTTGGTGCAGATAGCTGACCGTGAGCCGGTTCGCGGTACCCATGCCGAAGGCCACCGAAGGCGCCACGGCGAAACGGTCGTTATGGACGACGTCGCGGCCCGCGGTGCCCCCGTCATAGGCGAGGGCGTTGAGGCGGATGGCGGTCTCGGAGCTGAAGGCTTGGTCGAAGTCAACGGTCTGTCGCTTCGTTTGGTCCGATCCTATCGTGGAGCCCAGGCTCAGGCCGGAAGCCTGCGTGGGAGTCTTGCTGACGTAATTGACGACGCCCCCCGTACTGCCGCGGCCAAACAACACGCCCGAGGGCCCCTCCAGGACCTCAAGGGTGCTCATGTCGAAAGTATCGCGGTACCATTTTCCGATATCCAGCATGCCGTCCATATAATTGTCGTTCTGCGCGGAAAACCCCCTTACGTAGAGCTGGTCTCCCGCCGAATGGTCTTCCTGGGCGTGGACGTTCACGCTGGAAATATACTCGACGGCTTCCTCGTAAGACATGGCGTTTTGATCCTGGAGCTGCGAGGGCGGAACCACGAGGATGGTCTGGGGCGTCTCCAGCACGGGCTCCGTCAGGTTATGGAGCGGGGGCGGGAGTCGCGAACTGGTGACGATGATGGGCGGGAGATCAAGAGGAGCCGGGACGGCGGACGAACCCGAGGCCGCCGGAGTGGAAATATCAACGGCGCCCGCGGGAAGCGCTAAAAAGGCGGAAACGAAGTCGCCCGGCTGAGTAGCTCCGGGCAGAACCCTAAGCCCGGTCGAGCCCGTGTCGAGCATCGCCTCCAGCCGCGTCCGGCCGATCGAAATCGGGAGCGCATAGCGAATGACGCCCTTCTCGCCGAACATGCTTTGGCGAATCGGGACTACCACCCGCTTCGCGGATACGGCGGATACGGGCGGGGACTGGGCGGCCGCGGTCCCGACGGAGACGAGCCCGCAGAATCCGGCGGCGGCGGCTATACACAAGATCGTGCGGGGAGCGGACAATTCACGGCTTATGACATCTCTCCATTGATGAAATATTGCAGCGGCTTCCCGTCTCTCAGCCGCAGCCGTGCTTCTTCAATTCGACGCGGCGGTTTTTTGCGCGTCCAGCAGGATTGTCCTTGCCGTTGATCTTGTTCGGCGCCACCGGCATCGTGTCGCCGTAACCATGCGTGGTGAGTCGTGAGGCGGCAATACCGTGCGCGACTAACCATGCCTTCACCGCATCCGCACGCCGCTGCGACAAGCTCAGGTTGTAGGCCGGTGTTCCAATGCTGTCGGTATCCCCGCCTATCTCGACGGCAAGCTTGGGATCGTCCTTGAACAGCGCCAGCACCTGCTCCAGCACCGGGTCTGAATCAGGGCGCAGCGTCGCCTTGTTGAAGTCGAAGTTGATACCGTAGATGGCGACCTTGCACGACTTGGCGAGGGCTTCCGCCAGCGTCGGCTTCTTGGCCACGAGACTTATGACGGCTTGCGCCGTTTGCCCATCGTTGCCGCTGCCCTTGACGACGATTGCATAGCGGTCGGCTGTTGCGCTCGCAGGAACCGCGAACGCAACCGAAACCGTGCGCGCAGCAGGCGGCATGTCGAACGCACTTGGAGAAACGGCGGCGGCAAACGCCCCCCCCGACACCATCGCCACGTGTCCCTTCCAACCGCGGTTCGAGTACACCCGTAGCGGGATATTGAATGTTTCGGCCTTACCCGGCGTAAACGTCAGCGTTTGGTCGGGTATGACGACGAAGTGGACGTTCACGGGGTGCGTACACGGGAGAGTTGCAGGAATCGGCTGATCATATTCGAGCCGCCGGATCGCCTGGTACGAAGCAATGTCCGCATCGTCGAGGTCAAAGCCGTCGTAGACGATCAGTCCCTTGCCGTAGATCGCATACATCTGCATGAAACCGTACACGCCGTCGGCATTCGCGCCAAAAAGATGCCCGCACCAGTGCGGATCCTGGCTCACTACGGTGTTGGCGTCGCCAAGTTGATTCTCGGTGTCATTCGCATACGCCACCACATCCACGAAATGCACCTTGTCGCTCTTGACGTTCGTGCCGAGAGTATCGTTCTCGACAATCAACAACGTATGCGACCTCGCACCCTTTGCTCCCGGAGTATTAGCCAGAAAAGGATACGGCAAGAAGTCGTAGCGTGGCGGAGGGACGTGCTCGCCTCCGCACTCATCGGAATCCTGGATGAGCAGTTTGTGCCCGGCCGCAACCCACCCCATGAGCTCGGTTCCTTGATGCGCGTTCAACATGAGCTGCGGATCGCAGAGCCCGTTGAGCACGACGATACTCGCGCCTTGCAGCAGCGCAAGCGTCAAAAGCGGAGCATCAACCAGCGTGAAATGCAGCGTCTTGAACCGGGCCAATGCCTCGGTCAATGAAAACATCCTGCTGTCGCTGCCGAACGGATAGTTGTCGGGTCTTCCCGGACCATTCAGCACCAGCACTCCGGTCGCACCGGCACCGAACTGTGGCGCGATGCAGTCTGAGTCTGGCGGCGGTACACCGCCGCTTGTGCGTACGAAGAACTGTGAGTTAACGAACCCGCCGGATGTGACCGCGCCGGCTAGTATCGTGCCTTCGTCGTTGAGAACGAACTTGGCCGATTTGGCCTGCGGCCCATACCCGTTGACGGACGTCCAGACGCGCCCGGAGAGACGGCCCAGATAGCTGGTGAGGTATCGTTGACCGAGGCACGTCAAGCCAACGACGCCGTCCTCGACCTGCGTCACCACAAGGCGGTATTGCTCGCTGTCATATTTGGGTTTGGTACTCACGCCACCGGCAGCGTTGAAATCGTCCCCGAATTCCCAGTACGCGCCCGCGATCGGCGGGGCTTTCGCGGGACGCGGCGCCAGCGTGCCGTGCGCGACGATCTCTCCAATCGGATTGCTGCCTATTTGGGGCGTCGCGGTGACGCGAAGCCAACGTGCACGCACTCCGGATACCCCCGGAATCGCTTGCGGTTCGCCGCTGTCGTTACCGTGCACGCTACCGAGATCGCGGAACCCCTCGCTCGCGCTCGTGGTGGAAACCGCAATCGTCGCCGTTTCCGGCGGCGCGCCGGGGTGGGCCGCCCCAAGCACCATGGTAAGACTGGAAAGCGTCGCCACGCCGGGCAGTTCGTATACAACCTGGATCGGGCCTTTCATCCCTTCTGCACTGGTGCCATAGCCACCACTGAAGTCGACGTTGCGCAAACCGGGCGTGTAGCTGCGCACAATCGTGCCGTCGGCATAGCTGAGAAGATTCGGGTCGGGAAGCGATGTCGCGGCTTGCGCCGCGGTACTCTGCGCAGGCGCAGGTGTATGCGCCGTCGCCGCAGCGGCCGCGGTCTGTGCTGCAGCCGTTGCCGGCAGCGCCGATGCAGCGGCAAACGCGACCGCTGCCAGCATCGCGCAGCACAGCTTGACGAACGGACGAAAGCGGGGGCTTCTGTTCATGTTCGAATCCTCAGTAGTAAACCGTGAACCTTGATGCACCGGCCGGCACTCGGAACGGGATTTCGTTTCACGTCTTGCAGCCCGGCTTCTTTAATTCGACGCGACGGTTCTTAGCGCGTCCGGCGGGATTGTCCTTGCCGTTGATCTTGTTCGGCGCCACCGGCATCGTGTCGCCGTAACCGTGTGTGGTGAGTCGCGAGGCGACCACCCCGTGCGCGACCAGCCAGGCCTTCACTGCATCCGCACGCCGTTGTGACAAGCTCAGGTTGTAGGCGGGTGTTCCAATGCTGTCGGTATGGCCGCCGATCTCGACGGCAAGCTTCGGATCGTCCTTGAACAGCGCCAGCACCTGCTCCAGCACCGGCTCTGAATCGGGGCGCAGCGTCGCCTTGTTGAAGTCGAAGTTAATGCCATAGATGGCGACCCTGCACGACTTGGCGAACGTTTGCGCCAGCGTCGGTTTCTTGGCCACGAACTTTATGCGGGCCTTAGCGGTCTGCCCATCGTCGCCATGGCCCTTGACTACGGTTGTATAGCCGCCGACCGTTGCACTCGCGGGAACCTTGATCGCAACCGAAACCGTGCGCGCGGCGGGCGGCATATCAAACGCACTGGGAGTAACTGTGGCGGCAAACGGGCCACTTGCCGTCATCGCGACGTGTCCCTTCCAGCTCTGGTTCGTGAAAACACGCAGATGAATGTTGAAGGTTTCGGCCTTGCCCGGCGTAAACGTCAGCGTTTGGTCGTGCACGATTAGGAAGCCGGCGTTGACGTGGCGCGTACACGGGAGATCCCCCGGGATCGGCTGATCGTATTCGAGCCGCCGGTATGCCTGAAACACCGCAATGCCCTTATCGTCCCAGTCGAGCCCCTCGTAGATGATCAGTCCCTTGCCGTAAGTGGCGTAGATCTGCTGGAAACCGTTGATGCCGTGGGTGTTGGCGCCAAAGAGATGCCCACACCAGTGCGGATCATGGGTTATGACCACGTTGGCATCGCCGAGATCGTTGCCGCCGCTGTTCCCGTACGCCGACGCATCCACGTAGTACGCCTTGTCGCTCTTGTCGTTCGAGCCCAGCGTGTCGTTCTCGACGATAATCGGGGCCAGGCCGGAAGCGCCATGAGCGCCCGGATTGTCAGTGCGAAAATGGTACGGCAGGAAATCGTAATGGACCGGATCGCCGCACATGTCGGAGTCGTGGATCAAGAGCTTGTGGCCGGCCGCAACCCACTGCGCAAGCAACGCGCCCTGTGCAGCATCGAGCACAAAGTCACAGACGCCGCTGAGATCAACGATGCTCACGCCCTGGAGCAGCGCGGGCGTCAGCAGCGGCGCGCCCGCGAACGTAAAGCGGAAATCCTTGAACGGCGATTTGGCGAGGTCGTCGCCCAGCGAGTTCGGATAGTTTTCAGTGCCACCAGTGCCGCCCAACACCAGCACGCTGGTGCCGCCGGTGCCGAGCTTCTCCTCGTCCTCGCCACAGCCCGACAGCAACGCGTCGCTCGTGGGCACGAAGGCAATCATGTTCCCGTCGGGCGCGTCGTTGGTGCCGACAAGCAGAGTGCCTTCGTCATTGAGGACAATTTTGGCCGTATTGTCCTTGAC
>JBOHZI010000043.1:0-12173 GCA_050738295.1 Gammaproteobacteria bacterium | reverse complement strand
GCCAAGCACCACCGAAGGAATGGCAAGGAGCACCAGCGGCACAGTCACCACCCACGGTGATTCCTTCAAATGCTCGCGGGTATGAGCATCCATGCGCGGTTTGCCATGGAAGGTGAGGAAAATCATGCGGAACGTATAGAGCGTGGTCACCAATACCCCGAGCAATGCGCACCAGTAAGCATAGGTGGCTCCCGGCGTCGTGCTCACACGGATGGCATCGATGATCGCATCCTTGGAGAAATAGCCCGCGAAACCGGGGAACCCGCACAGTGCCAACGATCCGACGATGAATGTGATGTAGGTTATGGGCATGTAGCGCGCCAGTCCTCCCATCTTTCGCATGTCCTGCTCGTGATGCATGGCGATGATGACAGAGCCGGCACCGAGGAACAGCAAGGCCTTGAAACAGGCGTGCGTTGCAAGATGAAAAATACCGCCTGCGTAGGCACCAGCCCCCAGCGCCGCACTCATGTACCCGAGCTGCGAGAGCGTTGAATAGGCGATGACTCGTTTGATGTCATCCTGAACAATACCCACGAGACCCATGAAAAAGGCGCCGGTCGCGCCAACGATCAATACCAGCGTCATGGCCGGCACCGAGAACGAGAACAGAGGCGACATGCGTGCCACCATGTAAATGCCGGCTGTCACCATGGTAGCGGCATGGATCAGGGCCGAGATCGGGGTCGGGCCTTCCATGGAATCCGGCAGCCAGCCATGGAGCGGGATCTGGGCCGACTTGCCCATCGCCCCCACAAAAAGCAGGATACAGATAAGCGTAGGCGCGGCAACGGACAAATGCCCGGTGATCCACAGATGTTTATGCGCAAGGAGCGGCGCCTGGGCGAAGACCTGACCGTAATTCAGCGTGCCCGCGAAATAGAGTACCGCCGCAATCCAGATCAGGAAGCCGAAATCGCCCACCCGGTTGACGATAAAGGCCTTGAGGCTGGCGAATATCGCGGTTTCCTTGGTAAACCAGAAACCGATCAGCAGATAGGAGACCAATCCCACCATTTCCCAGCCCATGAACAACTGCATGAAGTTGTTCGCCATGACGAGCAACAGCATGGAAAAGGTGAACAACGCAATATAGCCAAAGAAACGCTTATAGCCCGGATCGTCGGCCATATAGCCGATAGTGAAAATATGCACCGCGAAAGAAACGAACGTCACTACCGCGAGCATCAGCGCGCTCAGCCGATCGACCAGAAATCCGATGTTGAAATGGAACGGCCCGCCGATTCCCCACGTGTAAACAATTTGTTCGTAGCGTCCGAGTCCACCCCATATGCTCAAATAAAGTACATACAGAGACAAACACATCGAGATGAACACTGCCGCAATGGCGAGGGAATGCGCGACCCGGCGGTTCATGTACTGCCCGGCGAGCAGAATGAGCGCCGAAGCGACAAACGGCGCCAGCAGGATCACGAGCAAAATGATTTCCATCGTGAGCCTCCCTTAGCCTTTCAGACGGTTAATTTTCTGGACGTTGATGCTGCCCCGGTTACGGAACAGAACGACCAGGATGGCGAGGCCCACCGCCGCTTCGGCCGCGGCCACGGTGAGGATGAAGAAAACGAATATCTGTCCGGCAATATCGCCGCTGAACCGAGAAAAGGCAATAAAGTTGAAATTCGCCGCAAGTAGCATCAGTTCGATGCACATCAGTAGCAGCACCATGTTCTTGCGGTTGATAAAGATGCCCGCCACGCCAATCGCGAACAGCACGGCGGCGAGACCCAGGTAATGATACAGACCAATCATTTGTTTTCGTCCCTCTTGTCGGAACGCATATCCACAAGCCGCACCCGTCCGGCTGTGCTGCGCACTCGTACCTGCTTGGACGGATCCTGATGCTTGGTGTCAGGTCGCCAGCGCAGAGACAACGAAATCGCGGCTACGATACCCAGCAACAAAATCACGGCCGCGATCTCGAAAGCGTAGACATAATGGGTATAAAGCACCCGACCCAGTTCACGCGTATTGCTCGCATGAATGGAGGGCGCGGCAGGCGGCGCGGAATTGGCAATACCCAGGTGTTGCCCCCAGGCGGCCCATGCCACCTCGGCAGCAATAATCCCGGCCACGATAAGCCCCAGCGGTGCATAGCGAGTCACACCTTCGCGCAGAGTAGCCGCCTTGATGTCGAGCATCATCACCACAAACAAGAACAGCACCATCACAGCGCCCACGTACACGAGCACCAGAATGATGCCAAGAAATTCCGCGCCCATCTGTACCCACAGAATGGCTGCATTGACGAAGGCCAACACTAGAAACAAAGCCGCGTGCACCGGGTTCTTGACAGTGATCACGCGCAGCGCAGAAAGTACCAGCGCTCCGGCAAACAAATAAAACAGAACCTGATATACGATGGCGTTCACGGACATGATTTTCCGGCCTCAGCGATAAGGCGCATCGACCGCTCGATCGGCGGCGATTTGCGGTTCAAAAATGTCGCCTACAGAGAGCAACTTGTCCTTGCTCATGATCTGCTGGCCGCGTTCCTCGAAATGAAAATCCGTAATGCTGCTAAGGACAATGGAATCCACCGGACAGGCCTCCTCACAGAAGCCGCAATAGATGCACTTGAACAAGTCGATGTCATAGCGCGTGGTGCGGCGCGTGCCGTCCTCGCGACGCTCCGAATCGATGGTTATGGCCAACGCAGGGCAGACTGCCTCGCACAGTTTGCAGGCGATGCAGCGTTCCTCGCCGTTGGCATAACGGCGCAACGCAAGCAATCCACGGTAACGCGGCGACTTCGGAGTGTGCTCCTCGGGATACTGCACCGTCGCCTTGTGCTTGAAGAAATAGCGCCAAGTCACCGACAGGCCCTTGAACAGGTCGACAAGGAGAAAACTTCGGGTCCATTCCCTGGTGCGTTGCATCATGCGTAACAACCTCTCAGGCAAACCACGGATGAACGTGCCCGATAATGAAGGCACCTTCGACGAAAATCCACACCAGCGTCACCGGAATGAATATCTTCCAGCCGAGACGCATGATCTGATCGTAGCGATAGCGCGGAAACGTGCCGCGGAACCACAAATAAAGAAACAGGAAAAAGGCCATCTTGGCAAACAGCCAACCGGCGCTCGCATGACCAATGTACGGGATGCCCTGGAAAGGCGAGAGCCAACCACCGAGAAAAAGAATCGACGCAACCGCAGAAATCAGTGCCATGTTCATGTATTCGGCGAGAAAGAACACCGCAAAGGCAGCGCCCGAATACTCAACGTGGAAACCGGCTACAAGTTCCGATTCGCCTTCGGCAACATCAAACGGCAGGCGGTTGGTCTCGGCCACGCCGGAGATGAAATACACCACGAACAACGGCAGCAACGGGATAAAATACCAGTGCCAGATACCGCCTGCCTGATTGTGCACGATCGCTGTCAGATTCAACGTCCTTGACGCCATGAGCACACCCACAATGGCGAAGCCCATGGCAATTTCGTAGGCCACCATTTGCGCCGCCGAGCGCATCGCACCGAGAAAGGCGTACTTGGAATTGGATGCCCAACCCGAAATAATCACCCCGTAAATGCCGACGGAGGTCAGGGCAAGCAACAACAACAGGCCCGCATTGACATTGGCAACGACCAGACCCGGATAGAAGGGAATGATGACCCAGCCCGCTATGGCCGCAAGAATCGAAAGTATCGGCGCAAGAAAAAACAGGAACGGGCTGGCATTGGTGGGAAGAATAACTTCTTTGAGAACCAGCTTGATCACATCGGCAAACGGCTGCAGGTAACCGCGGAAACCAACCCGGTTGGGACCAATCCGCGATTGCATGAACCCGATCACCTTGCGTTCGTAGAAGGTGAGATAGGCCACCACGAGTATCAGTGGAATGGCAATGGCGATCAGGCCGCCGATCACGCCCAGGATGTATTGTCCAGGCCCCGGTATCTGATGCCAGATACCGACGAAAAATTGTGCGAAATCGTGCATCTAATGCGCTCTCCCTGCGCCCGATCAGGCTTCGGCCGCCTGGGCCACGACTTCGAGTGAAGCCGTTGTCCACAAGGCAACGTTATTCGACGGCAACCAGACCGTGCCTGGCACCACACCCGCATCGAGACCGAGTAACGCCTCGAGGACGCCCTGTTCGGTTATGACCCGCACTTCGGAATCGGCTGTCAGTTCCTGCGATTCGGCATCATCGGGATGCAGCCATACACGTGCATTGGCCTGCGCATCCGGGGTTTCCTGCAGCGGTATGGAACGGCGCACCAGCGCATCGGCGCTGTACGCACCCACCTCGGTGATGGCACGCAGTGCCGGCCGTTCGGCCTCCACTGGGGTTGGCTCCCACTTCCCACCGTAGGCCGCCATGGCCTCGTTGCCATTCACCTCGCCCACGGAGTCGATCAACTGCGCATGCGCCTCGGCAAAGGTGGCGAACTCGAAGCCGTGATCCACCTCCGCTGCGCCGCCCAGTGCGCGCAGGATTTTCCAGCCTGGACGGGCATCGCCCGGTAACACGCTCACCGCATCGAAACGTTGCAGCATACCGGCTCCGTTGACGAACGAACCGGGCGTCTCGCCGAAGGCTCCCAGCGGCAGCACGCAATCGGCATACTCGCGGATCGCCGGCGATACAAAACTTGTGAGACTGACCACCGGAGCCTGCTTGAGAGCTACCTGGGCGGCCGTGCCATCCCAGCAATCCAGCTCCGGCTCCACGCCGAGCAGAAGATAGCCCGCGAGCGGTGTTTCAAACAGACTGCGCGCGTTGCGCCCCGCCTCCACCGGCACTCCGCCCGGCCCGCGGTGCGGCACTGCACCAGCGAGATAGGCACCGGCTTGATTGGCGCCTTCGGTTACGTAGCCGACCCGGCCTTCGACGCATTTTCCGATGAGCAGAGCGAGGCGACGCAGATCGGCAAAAGCCGGATGTTGAATCGCGAGCTGCCCGAGCAGCAACCTCGGTTGTCCGTCACCGATCAATTTATCGGCAATAGCTGCAATGCGTTCGTCGTCACGGCGTTTAAAACTGGCCAGAAATTCAGGCGCCTTGGCGCCGGTTTTTGCCGCCACGGCATGCGCGAGTTGTGCCAGCGCTTCCACCATGTCATCTGGATGCACCGTATGTTCGACAGCAACACTCATAGCCATATCGAAACGGCGCGGATTGATGGTGAGTACGGCGGCACCCGCCATAGCGGAGCGGCGGACCCGATAGCCCAGGATCGGAGCGTCCTTGTTCAGATGCGAACCGATGAGCAGGATCGCAGACGCCTGTTCCAGACTGTCTATGGCCCCGCCAAGCGAGGGATAACGCGGATCTCCAGCGTCGTCGCGAAAATCGCCCTGCCGTAGGCGCGTGTCAATATGAAGCGAACCCAGCGCGCGAGTCAATTTCTGGGCCAGATACATCTCCTCGCAGGTCGCGTTGGGCGACACCAGTGTTCCCAGATCCGCACCGGCATCTCTTAACAGGCGCGCTGCCGCCGGAATAGCCTCTTCCCAGCTCACTTCGACCAGCTTGCCGTCCTTGCGCACCATCGGCTTGAGCGCGCGGTCAGGTGCACCCAGGCCGCAATAACTGAAGCGATCACGGTCGGAAATCCAGCAATCGTTGATCGCATCGTTTTCGCGCGGTACGACGCGCAGGAAATGCCCGCGCAGCGAATGCCCGTGAAGATTGGAACCGACACAATCATGCGCCCCTACCGTCTGGTGCGACAATAGCTCCCAACCACGCGCGCGCATGTTGAACGGTGCTGAATTAAGCGCCCCGACCGGGCACACGTCGATAATGTTGCCGGAGAGTTCGGAATCGAGCGAACGTTCGATATAGGTACCCACTTTCATGTGCTCGGAGCGACCCGTAGCACCCATTTCCTGGCGGCCGCCCACTTCCTCGAACACGCGGATGCAACGCGTGCAATGAATGCAGCGCGTCATATCGGGACGCACCAGCGAGCCCAGACTCTTGTCGGCGACGACCCGCTTGCCTTCGTTGTAGCGCGAGACGCCGCGCCCGAATCCCATCGCCAGATCCTGCAGTTCGCACTCCCCGCCCTGATCGCAGATCGGGCAATCGAGCGGATGATTGATAAGCAGGAATTCCATGGTGGCGCGCTGGGCATCAAGTGCGCGCTCGGAGCGCGTCTGCACCTTCATGCCGTCGCTCACCGGCGTAGCACAGGCCGGAGCCGGCTTGGGCGCACCCTCCACTTCCACCAAGCACATGCGGCAGTTGGCCACCACCTTGAGCCGATGGTGATAGCAGAAGCGCGGAATATAGATTCCGGCCTCGTCCGCCACCTTGATCAACATCGCCCCCTTGGGCGCCTCCAGCGTGCGGCCGTCGATTGTCAGTTTGACGCGATCCTCGCTCATCCTTACCCCTCAGGCTGCTTCGGTGCGGCGCGCGGCGCCCGGACCAACCAGACAGCAGCCTTCACGAATGTGATATTCGAATTCGTCACGGAAATGCTTGATGAAACTCCACACCGGCATAGCGGCAGCATCGCCCAACGCGCAGATAGTGTGACCTTCGATGTGATGCGCCACATCGACCAGGCGATCCAGATCCTCCTGAACACCCGTGCCATGTTCGATACGCCCGACCGCGCGGTGCAGCCAGCCGGTGCCTTCGCGGCACGGCGTGCACTGACCGCAAGACTCGGCGTAGTAGAAACGCGCAATGCGCTCCAGCACGCGCACCATACAGGTATCTTCGTCGATCACGATCACCGCTCCGGAGCCAAGCATTGACCCTGCTTCCTGGATGCTGGTGTAATCCATGTCGCAGTTCAGCATCGTTTCAGCCGGCAACACGGGCACCGATGAGCCGCCCGGAATCACTGCCTTCAATTTCTTGCCGCCGCGCATACCGCCGGCCAACTCCAGCAGATCCTTGAACGGAATACCCAGCGGCACCTCGAAATTGCCCGGTTTGGCAACATGGCCGGACACCGAAAAAATCTTGGTGCCGCCATTCTTCTCGTCCTTGCCGATTTTAATGAACCACTCAGCGCCGTTGCGCATGATGGTCGGCACCGAGGCCAGTGTCTCGGTATTGTTGACCGTGGTCGGCCGTCCCCACACGCCATGCTGGGCAGGAAACGGCGGCTTGAAACGAGGCATGCCTTTCTTGCCTTCCAACGATTCCAGCAGTCCGGTTTCCTCACCGCAGATATAGGCTCCGGCACCAAGCACAGTGTGAATATCGAAATTGACGCCGCTGCCCTTGATATCACGTCCCAGCCAGCCGCGTTCATATGCTTCCTTGAGCGCCGTCTCGCAACGTTTGTAGGGCTCGTCCATGAACTCGCCGCGCAGATAGTTGTATCCGACTTCGGAATTCATCGCGTAGCCGGCAATCGCCATGCCCTCGATCAACGCATGCGGATTGAAACGCAGAATATCGCGATCCTTGCAGGTGCCAGGCTCGCTCTCATCGGAGTTGCACACCACATACTTCTCGGGCGAAGGCGGCGTCTTGGGCATAAAAGTCCACTTGACGCCGGTTGGAAAACCGGCTCCCCCACGCCCGCGCAAACCCGACTTCTTGACTTCTTCGGCCACGTCGGCCGGCTCCGGACGCTCTTTCAGGATGCGCTCCCAAGCCTTATAGCCGCCAATTTTCAGATAATTTTCGAGCGTCCACGGCTCGTCGAAACCGAGCGTCGCGAAACAGACCTGATTCTGTTCCATGCCTGCTACTCCAGTCCGTCCAGAATCTCGTCCACCCGTTCGGGCGTGAGATCGGTGTAATACACGTGGTCGACCATCATCATCGGTGCAACGCTACAAGCCGCCAGACATTCTTCCTCACGCTTGAGCAGGATGCGTCCGTCGGGCGTGGTTTCGCCCACCTTGATGCCGAGCTTGCGTTCGGCATGCGCGAGGATCTCTTCGCCGCCGCACAGCATGCACGAAATGTTGGTGCACACCGAGACACTGTGCCGACCCACCGGCTGGGTCTCCAGCATCGAATAGAACGTCGCCACTTCATACACCGCAATCGGCTCCATGCCGAGGTAGGCGGCAACGGCATCCATTTGCTCGACACTGAGGTGCCCATCGCTTTCGTGCTGCACAACTCTGAGCGCCGCGATCGATGCGGCGCGCTGTTTCCCCTCCGGGAACTTGGCGACCCAGCTGTCGATTTCCTCGCACGCATGCGTGCCCAATACCGTAGCGGCCTGCTCACGATCCATCACCGATCCACCTCGCCGAATACGATGTCCTGGGTACCGATAACCGCCACCAGATCGGCCACCATGTGGCCACGCATCATTTCATCCAGCGCCGACATATGCACAAAACTCGGCGCACGCAGCTTCAAGCGAAACGGCTTGTTGGAGCCGTCGGAAACAATGTAGGCGCCGAATTCGCCCTTCGGCGCTTCAACCGCCGCGTAGGCCTCGCCCGCGGGCACGCTGTAACCTTCAGTCACCAGCTTGAAGTGATGGATCAACGCCTCCATGTCACGCTTCATGACCTCGCGTCTGGGCGGATCCACCTTGGCATCGGTCAGCATCGTCGGCCCCGGGTTCTTGCGCAACCAGTCGATGCATTGGCGAACGATGTGATTGGATTGACGTAACTCTTCCACTCGCACCAGATAGCGGTCGTAACAATCGCCGTTGACCCCAACCGGAACCTTGAAATCCATTTCGTCATACACCTCGTACGGCTGCGTACGACGCAAGTCCCATTCAATGTTAGAGCCGCGCAGCATCGGACCGGTAAATCCGAGCGCCAGGGCACGTTCCGGCTCCACCACCGCGATCCCCACGGTGCGCTGCTTCCAGATTCGGTTCTCGGTCAGCAGACTTTCATAATCGTCAACCAGCGCCGGGAAACGGTCGGTGAAATTCTCGATGAAATCGAGCAGCGAGCCTTCGCGCCATTCGTTGCGCACTTTCGTCTCGCGCTCGTTGTGCCACTTCGAAGCCAGATACTTCGGCATCACATCGGGCAGGTCGCGATACACGCCGCCCGGGCGGTAGTATGTCGCGTGCATACGTGCACCCGACACCGCCTCGTAGCAATCCATCAGGTCTTCACGTTCGCGCAGGCAATACAGAAACACTGTCATCGCGCCGATGTCCATCGCATGCGCACCGAGCCACATCAGATGGTTGAGTATGCGCGTAATCTCGTCGAACATGACGCGGATGTACTGTGCGCGTAACGGCGGCTCAATGCCCAGCAACTTCTCGATGGCAAGCACATAGGCGTGCTCGTTGCACATCATGGAAATGTAGTCGAGACGATCCATGTAACCGATCGACTGATTGTAAACTTTGGTTTCAGCGAGTTTTTCCGTGGCGCGGTGCAACAGGCCGACGTGCGGATCGATCTTGTATATCACCTCGCCTTCCAGCTCCAGTACCAGGCGCAGCACACCGTGCGCCGCCGGATGCTGGGGACCGAAATTCATGGTGTAGGACTGAAACTGGCTGCCCTCGCTACTCATCGCCGGCCCTCGTGTCGGTCAATACATCCGTGTAGCGGCCGTCATCACGAATGACGCGCGGCACCAGTACTCGCGGTGTGATATTCACCGGCTCATAAATGACTCGCCGCTCAACGGGATCGTAGCGCATTTCCACGTGCCCCGAGAGCGGAAAATCCTTGCGGAAAGGATGACCCACAAAACCATAGTCGGTCAGAATGCGACGCAAGTCGGGATGACCATCGAAAAGAATGCCATACAGATCGAAGGCTTCGCGTTCAAACCAGTTCGCCGAAGGCCAGATGGAGGTAAGCGAGGGCACCACCGGATAATCGTCATCCGGGCAGTAAGCCTTGAGGCGCAAGCGTCGATTGTGCTTGACGGAGAGCAGGTGACTCACCACGGCATAACGCCGCGGCGCGCCCAGCATGCGGCTCGGCAACTGTCGATTGACCCCGCGCGAGAAACCAGTGGCCGTCGCCCCCTCGCCGCGCCATTCGTCCGTACCGTAGGAGAGATAATCCACACCGCACAGATCAATCAATTGCTCGAAGTGAAATACGGCCTCGTCACGCAACGCCGTCGCTACATCGAGCAGATCCTCGACCGCCACCTCATAGGTCAACTCGCCGCACGTGGATGGAACCCGCTCCAATGACGGGAAACGCTCGTCGACTCCGCTTGCCAGTATTTCCAGCGTTTCACTCATAATCAACGCGCAAACGTACTGGTGCGACGGATTTTCTTCTGCAGCTGAATCACGCCATAGAGCAACTGTTCGGCAGAAGGCGGGCAACCCGGGACGTACACATCCACGGGCACGATACGGTCGCAGCCACGCACCACCGCATAGGAATAATGGTAATAGCCGCCGCCGTTGGCGCACGAACCCATCGAGATCACCCAGCGCGGCTCGGCCATCTGATCGTAGACCTTGCGCAGCGCCGGTGCCATCTTGTTCACGAGCGTGCCGGCCACGATCATCACATCCGACTGACGCGGGCTGGGACGGAAAATGACACCGAAGCGGTCGAGGTCATAGCGTGCGGCACCAGCGTGCATCATCTCCACCGCGCAGCAGGCGAGACCGAAGGTCATCGGCCACAGTGAGCCGGTGCGCGCCCAGTTCACGATCTTGTCCACGCTCGTCGTGAGCATGCCCTGCGGCAGCGTGCCCTCTATTCCCATTCCAGCGCCCCCCGCTTCCACTCGTAAACGAAGCCCACGATAAGCACACTCAGAAACACCGCCATCGCCAACAGGCCGAAGAGCCCGATTTCGTTGATCGCAACCGCCCACGGAAACAGAAAAGCGATCTCCAGATCGAAGATGATGAACAGGATCGCCACCAGGTAGTAGCGCACATCGAAGCGGTTGCGGCTGTCTTCGAACGCCTCGAAACCACATTCATAGGGCGAGTATTTTTCGTCATCGGGGCGATGCGGCGCGAGCAGCAGGCCAGCCACTATCAGCACCGCGCCGAGCGCCGCACCGGCAATAATGAAAATCAGTACCGAGAGGTAGTTTTCAAGCATGGGCTCTGCGCCAAATCAATCCCGTCTATTCTACAGTACGAAAATTTGCCACTGCGGACAACAAACCGTCCACGGGCTTATAACCGGCTGCGAACAGCTGGTTGCCGAATTGGTGCGGATGGCCGGACTCGAACCGGCACGGCGTGAGCCACTGCCCCCTCAAGACAGCGTGTCTACCAATTCCACCACATCCGCAATAGCGTCTCGAAGCCATGAGTATGGAATCGAATGTCTCATTTTACTTGGTTGCCGCAGCCGGTGGCCGAGTGCTTGCCGCCGGTTGTGACTGTATGTGCGTCACTGCAGCCGGCGTGGCTGTTGAAGCCATTGGTGCCGACGTAGTAGTCGGCGCCCCCGCAGCAGCCATGACGCTGTTGCTGTGTACGGCGCCATGCCGCGCAAGCCAGACCATGACCAGCGCGAGCACCACAAAGAGTGTCATCAGCACGCCAATGGTACGCGTCATGAACGACGATGAGCCGCGCGAGCCAAAGACCGTGCCCGAAGCACCGCTGCCAAACTGGGCGCCGGCGTCGGCCCCCTTGCCTTGATGCAGCAGGATGAGCACGATCAAGATGATACCCAGCAGCACCATCAACGCAATAAGTATGGAAAACAGCATCACTATCCCCGGTTGTATCAGACGGCCCGCGCCGCCGCCATAATGGCGCAAAAATCGGTCGGATCCAGCGAGGCGCCCCCGACAAGGGCTCCATCGATATCCGACTCGGAAAAAAATTCGGCGGCATTGTCTGGTTTGACACTGCCTCCATAAATGATGCAAACAGCCTCAGCCGCTACACCCGATTTCGCAGCAATCCGCTTGCGGAGCATGCGGTGCATGCTTTCAGCAACGGCCGGTGTAGCCGGTTCGCCGGAGCCAATAGCCCAGATCGGCTCATACGCCAAGGCGCCCAGCGCAAAACGTTTGGCCCCAACTCGCTCCAGCACGGCATCAAGCTGAGCACAGACATGCTCTTCGGCGTGCCCCGCCCGATGCTGCTCCGCCGTTTCACCTACACACAGAATGGGCGCAAGTCCTGCTTCGAGCGCGGCCTCAAACTTGGCCGCTACCGCCTCATCCGTTTCGCCCTGGCGTTGTCTGCGCTCCGAATGTCCGACGATAACCCGGCGACATCCCACATCGGCCAGCATGGCCGCTGAAACTTCGCCGGTATAAGCTCCGTCCTCAGCTGCACTGGAAC
>JBOHZI010000042.1:0-12521 GCA_050738295.1 Gammaproteobacteria bacterium | reverse complement strand
ATGCTGGTGCGCTTCGGCGATTTGCTGCGCAGGCGCATCCGCGAGCTGGTCGATACCTTCAACCAGACTCGCGCCGATTACAACTACACCGCGCCGTATCGGGTGGTGTACCCGATCAAGGTCAACCAGGAACGCCACGTGGTGCGTGAGATCGTGCGCGAGCGCCCCGAGCATCTGGGCTTGGAGGCAGGCAGCAAGCCGGAATTGCTGGCGGTGCTCGGCCACGCGCGCCGCGGCAGCGTGGTGATCGTCAACGGCTACAAGGATCGCGAATGCCTGCGCCTGGCGCTGGCCGGGCAGCTCATGGGCTATCGCATGTACATCGTGCTCGAAAAGCCCGACGAGCTCGATCTGCTGCTGGAAGAAGCCGAAAAGATGGGTGTAGAGCCGCAGGTCGGTATGCGCATCCGTCTCGCCAACGCCGCCCCCGGCAAGTGGGCGCATACCGGGGGCGAGAAATCAAAGTTCGGCCTCACCGCAGCCGAGTTGATCGATGCCATCGAGCGGCTGCGTGAGCTGGGCAAGCTCGACTGGCTGAAGTTACTGCATGTGCATCTCGGTTCTCAGGTTGCCAACATTCACGACATCCAGCGTGGTCTCGCCGAAACCGCGCGCTGGTATGTGGAAACCCGGGCACTTGGTGCGCCGGTGGAAGTGGTCGATGTTGGCGGCGGGCTCGGCGTGGACTATGAAGGCAGCCGCTCGCGCAGCGACTGTTCGGTCAACTACAGTCTGGCTCAGTACGCCGAGGTGATCGTGCGTACGCTGGCCGAAGCCGCGGCAGCAGCAGGCGAACCGCAGCCCGCGATCATTTCCGAATCCGGGCGCGCGCTCACCGCGCACCATGCCGTGATGCTGACCAAGGTCGTAAGCACGGAGCGCCCACCCGAGAGCGAGCCCGAGGCGCCGGCGGAAGATGCGCCGACTCCGCTGCGCGATCTGTGGAGTGCCTACGAGTATGTGGATGAAGGCAATCCGCAGGAGGTGCACGCCGATGCTGCCTACTGGATGAGCGAACTGCAATCCATGTTTCGTCTGGGCTTGATATCGTTGCCGCAACGTGCACAGTCCGAAGCGATTTATGCCGCCCTGTGCCGCCGGGTGCTGACGAAACTCAAACCGGTGCGGGCTTCGGATTGGGAATTTCAGGATCAGTTGATCGAGAAGCTGGCCGATCGCATGTTCATCAACCTGTCGATCTTCCAGTCGCTACCCGATGTGTGGGCGATCGATCAGGTGTTTCCCATCGTGCCCCTTGCGCGGTTGAACGAGTTGCCGACACGCAGAGCAATCCTGCACGATCTGACCTGCGATTCGGACGGACGCATCGACCGCTACGTCACGGGCGAAGCATTGGAGACGACCTTGCCCGTGCATGAACCGAACGATGAACCCTATGTGTTCGGCATATTCATGATCGGGGCGTATCAGGAGATCCTCGGCGACATGCACAACCTGTTCGGCGACACGCATGCGGTCAACGTGGAGGTCGGTCCGGACGGCTACAAAATCCGCGACACCCGCGATGGCGACAACGCCGAGGACATGCTGCGCTACGTGCATATTCAGCAGGGAACGCTCGCGCGCACCTGGCGACGGCGTCTGGCACGCAGCGACATCAGTGCCGAAAGGCGCACGGAATTGCTGCGTCTGCTGGAGCGCGGCCTCAAGTCCTACACCTATCTCGACCGGTGAATCGTCGCTCCACTTCCATGCCGCGGGCGGACAAGGTGCTGCCCGAGCTATGCACGCCGCCAGCCACCCTGACGCTGATCGTGATTGGGGTGCTGGTGGCGTTCGCACTGGCCGTGGCGAGTGCCGAGCCGGGTGCGTTCTGGGGCACGCTGGGGCGGCTCGCCCTGCTCTGCGAGTTCCTGACTCTGGCCAGTGCCGGGAGCGTCTGCCTGTTGCGTCGTCCGCTGGCTGGCTATACGACCATAATTGCGATGGGCGTTACATTTGCGGTGCTGGTTCTAGTCGCCTGGGGCGTGGCAGAAGCGGCGTGGTTCCTGATTGGTGCCTATGGCGAAGCGCAGGTTCAGGGCGTCGGCGTCCAGGCCGTGTGGGTCGGGCGTATTGTGCTCGTGGCGGCCATTATTGATGCGCTGCTGCTACGCTACTTCTATGTCACCGCCGCCTGGCGCGAGAACGTGCGCAGCGAGGCAGCGAGCCGGCTCGAGGCGCTGACTGCCCGCGTGCGCCCGCACTTTTTGTTCAACTCGCTCAATACGGCGGCCGCGCTGGTACGCGACCAGCCCGAGGCCGCCGAGCATACGCTGGAAAACCTCGCCGAGTTGTTTCGCGCGAGTCTCGGCACCCGCGCCGCACGCGTGCCGGTCGCCGACGAAATCGAGATTGCCAAGCGTTACCTCGCCATCGAGGCGCTGCGCCTCGGCGAACGCCTGGACGTGGATTGGTCGATCGAGCCCGACACCCGCACGGCCCTGTTGCCGCCGCTGCTGTTGCAAACGCTGGCGGAGAATGCGATCACGCACGGCATTGAACTACGGGCCAAGGGCGGCACCCTGCGCATCAAACTGTGGCGTGAGCGTGCAAATCTGATGCTCGCGGTGGGCAACTCTCTGTCCTCGGGCATGAGTGAGGCCCGTCACGGCATCGGCCTGGCGGGTGCACGGGCCCGCCTGCAACTGGCCTTCGGTGCAAAGGCCGAATTGGTCGTTGCCGAAACCGCGGACCGATTCGAGGTGCGGGTACGTTGTCCATGGGTGGAGGACGGGAGGGACGATGCGCATTCTGATCGCCGATGACGAAGCACCGGCCCGGTTGCGGCTGCGCCGGCTGCTCGCCGAGCACGTGGGAGGCGAGGTGGTGGCCGAGGCCGCGAGTGGAAGCGAGGTGTTGGCTGCCGTGGAACGTGTGCATCCCGATCTGGTGCTGCTCGACATCCGCATGCCCGATGGCGATGGCCTGAGTGTGGCACATGCGTTGCGTCGGCTCGAGGTGCCGCCCGCAGTGGTGTTCGTCACCGCCCATGCCGACCGCGCCCTCGCCGCGCTCGAAGCCGGTGCCGCCGCGTATCTCGTCAAGCCGGTGATCGGCGAACGCCTGGCGGCAGCGATCGAACGCGCCGGGCGTGTGTCGCGCGCGCAGTTGTCCGCGCTGAGTTCGGATCAGCCACGGCGTACCCATCTGAGTGCACGCATCGGTCGCGACATCCGTCTCGTGCCGCTCGCCGAGGTGCGTTACTTCCGCACCGTGGACAAGGCCACGATAGCGGTTTATGGCGAGCACGAAGTCGTGGTTGAGGAGTCCCTGAATGCACTGAAGCAGGAATTCGGCACGCTGTTCCTGCGGGCACGGCGCAACCTGCTGGTGGCGCGTTCCGTGGTGCGCGGCCTGCACCGCATGGGGGAAGGTTACTCCCTGGATTTGACGTCGGGAGAACGCCTGCCTGTTTCGCGCCGTCTCGTGCGGCAGCTCAAATCCGCTTTGTCGGGAATAAGCTGATGCGGATTGCGATTGCCACCCGGCGCAGCCCGCTTGCTCTGTATCAAAGTAAGTGGGTTGCCGAGGCCCTGCGTGCGGCGCACCCGGGACTGGAAACAGAATTGCTGGAAATGTCTACGCGTGGCGACGAATTGCTCGACCGTCGCCTGGCACCGCTCGGCGGCAAGGGGCTGTTCATCAAGGCGCTGGAAGAGGCGCTGGAATCCGGGCGCGCGCGCCTCGCCGTGCACTCGCTCAAGGACGTGCCCGCGCAGTTGACACCGGGTTTTGTGCTCGCGGCGATTCCCGTGCGCGCCGATCCGCGCGATGTGCTCGTCAGCCGGCACGGGCCGGCGCTGGATGATTTGCCACGCGGGGCGCGGGTCGGTACGGCGAGTCTGCGGCGTCAGGCACAACTGCTGGCGGCGCGCCCCGATCTGTGCGTGGAAACCGTACGTGGCAGCGTGCAGACGCGCCTGTCGAAAGTGAACGATGAAACGTTCGATGCCGTGGTGCTTGCCGCCGCGGGTCTGGAACGGCTGGGGCTTGTGCGCGGAACGCCGTTGCCGTTCGAGCTCATGCTGCCGGCGAGTGGCCAGGGCTCGCTCGCGCTCGAAATTCGCGCCGGCGATGATGAACTGGCGGCGCTGGCCCTGAAAATCGAAGACGCCGCTGCGCGTGTCGCGTCCCGTGCCGAGCGCGCCTTTTGCAAGCGGCTGGGCGCCAGTTGCGCGGCGCCGGTAGCAGCCTACGCGACGGTGGCGGCGCAACGGGTACATCTGCGGGTGCTTGTGGCGGCGGCCGATGGCAGCAAGGTGCTGGCTGAAGAAGGCGAAGCCGCAGTCGAAGATGCGGCGGCATTGGGCGAAAGTTTGGCCGATGAAATGCTGGAGCGCGGTGCGGCACCGCTGATCGCACCGCCAGTCTGACATGACACTTGCCGGATCCAGCATCATTCTCACCCGTCCCACCGAGGACAGCGACGCGTTGGCGAACGTCTTGCACGAGGCGGGCGCGCAGCCGCTGTCCTTCCCGGCATTGACGCTGCAAGCGAGTAACGACACAGCCCCGGTCGGGCCCTTCGACCTGGCCATTTTTACCAGCCCGGCTGCCGTGCGTTTCGGCCTGGAGCGAGTGCGCGACGTTTTGCCTGCGCGGATTGCGGCTCCGGGGCAGGGCACGGCGGATTGCCTGCTCGCGGCGAGTGTGAGCACGGTGATTGCGCCGCGGTACGGGGCCGGTCTGTCTGCGTTGCTCGATGCACCAATACTCCACGAATCCCTGGCGGACACGCGCGTCCTGCTGGTCTGCGGACGACCGCTCAATCGGCGCAGCATCAAGCAGTTGGCCACCCGCGGCGCGCGACCCACGGCGTTTTGTGCTTACCAGCGGCGAGGCGTCACTGAGGCCGGCCCACTGACCGAGTGGCTTCGCCGCGGTGCCGCCGATGCCATAATGGTTTCCAGCGTGGCGGCGGTCGAAGCTCTGGCGGCGCTCGGCGAACGCGCCGGTCTCGACTGGAGCGGTATCGAATGGATCGCGTCCAGCCCACGGGTGGCGGCCGCCGTGAAGGCGCGCGCCGGCCGCGTGGGCGCAATCGCCGCCAGTGCGCAGGCAGAGGCTTTGGTCGCCGCCGCAAGCGAATGGTGGTCAGCGGGGAGGGAATGAAGCAGCCATGACATCGGAACAACCAGAAACCGAGCCGAAAGCGGGCGGTGAACAACCCGCGAATTCGAGTGTGGAAACGAAAACGCTACGGCGCGAACGCCATACGGCGCCCCTGCTTTCCGTGCTTGCCATCGTACTGGCGTTGATCGCGCTAGCCGGTGTAGGCGCGAGCGCCTGGGCCTGGTATCAGTTGCGTGGCGAACAGGCGCGGCTTGCCCTGCTCGAAGGGCGCACGTCCGCGCTTGACGGACGGTTGGCCGCGTTACAGAGTTCTGCGGCCAGCGCACACGAATTATCTGCCTTGCAAAACCGCGTCGCGACTCAGGCGCGGGCTAGCCAGTCGCGTACTGCGGCGTATGCAGCCCGGCTGAACGATCTCTCCGGCCGCCTGGCGAACGGCGTCTTGAGTTACCGCGAAGACGAGGCCGAAACGTTGATGCGTCTCGCTCAAACGCAGCTCGCCGTAGCCCGCGATCCGCAAGCCGGCGCGCACGCGTTGACGCTCGCCGATCAAGTACTGGCCGGAGTTAACGAACCACGGCTGGCGCCTGTGCGAGCCGCTCTCGCGCAGGAGATTCAGGCACTCAAGTCCGTGCCGCGTTCCGACGTTGACGGTGCCGTGGCGCGTCTCGTGGCGGTATCGACGCAGGTGGATGGTCTGCCGCTCGCGGCCAATCGCTTTCTGGCAGCGCCGGCGGCGGCGACAGCCACGGCCCCGGGTTGGTCGTGGCACAGGGTGGGCGCGGCGTTCAAGCGGGCCTTTTCACCCCTGATCGTGGTGAGTCATGGGCCGGTGGCGCGGCCCTTGCTGCCGCCGCGCGAGGCGTACTTCGTGCGCGAGAATCTGAAGCTCGCCCTTGCCAGCGCCCGTGCAGCATTGCTCGAGCACGACGCCGCGAGTTACCGGGCGAGCCTCACCGAAGCTCAGCACTGGCTCGCTACCTGGTTCGATACCCAGGAGCCCGCAGTGTCCGCTGCGCAGTCCACCCTGAGCCAGTTGGCGGGTCTCGACCTGAATCCGCCGTTGCCGCAGCTGGGTAAGGCCTTGTCGAAGCTGCGTGCGATTCGTGCCGGAGCAGGCGGCTCGTGAGAATTCTGTTTGCAATCGTCGGCGCGGTTATCGCCGCGGTGGTGATCGGGGTGTTGCTCTCCTACCAGCCGGGGTATGTGGTGATCGCCTATGGCACCACACGCATTCAGTTCACGTTGTTCGTGTTCCTGCTGATCTATGTCGTGCTGCTGCTGCTCGGTGTATTGCTGTGGTGGTCTTTACAACGTTTCTCGAGCACCCGTCAACGCTGGCAGCGGCGCCGGGGTGCGCGCGGAGAACGGCGGGCGGCGGTTCACTTTACGCGCGGTATCGTGGCGCTTGCGCAGGGGCGTTTGCAGATTGCCGAGCGCGCACTGGAGCGGGCTGCGCAGGGTGTGCTTGCCTTGCCGGCACTGCTCGCCGCCGCCCGGGCCGCCGACCATGCAGGCGCGAGCGACAGGCGCGATCGGTATCTGCAACGCGCCGCCGACACCGACCCGAAAGCGACGCCGGCCGTGCTTATCACCCAGGCTCAGTTCGATCTGGCCCACGGCAATTACGAACGTGCATTGGCGGCGTTGCAGACACTGCGCCGCGAAGGCGGACACCATCCCGTAGCTGAGCGCGATCTCGCGCGTGTGTATGCCGCGTTGGGCGATTACGACAAATTGCTTGATCTGCTGCCCGCCTTGGCGAACCAGCCGACACGCGATCCGGCCCAGCTGGAACAGTGGGCGGCGACGGCGGTGACCGGCGTGACGGTGGGCGGCAAGGTTCGGCCGGCTGATGTGTTGCGGCGCGTGCCCTCCGCTTTGCGGGACACTGCGAGTGTGCGCCGCGCCCTGGCGGCAGCGTACGTGCAAAGCAACGAACCCGACGCCGCGGCGACGTTACTCGAACGCACGCTCAAGGCAGGTTACGACGCCGAAAGCGTATGGATCTATGCCTTGTTGAGTGCGGTACCTGCCGCGACTCGGCTCAAGAACATCGAAAACTGGCTGGCCCGTTACGGTGAGAAGGACGCGCTGCTCAAGGCGGCGGGGCGGGTTTCGCGCGAGCTCGAATTATGGGGCCGCGCCCACGGTTATCTGAGCAAGTTGCAGGCCCGTGCGCCCGACCCGGAAACGGCGTTGGTGTTGGGGGAGATCGCCGAACGTGAAGGCCGCGACGCCGAGGCGCGCACCGCCTATCGCGAGGGGTTGGCACAGGCCGTCCGTCCGGCGGCGTCCGATGAACGTCGGAGCTGATTTAGCCCGCATTATTCATGAACTGCGCACGCCCTCGCTTGCCCCTTGAATCCACACGACTTTTCGCTCATTCGGCCATAGTCCCCGCTATGCCCTCAATCGCGAAAACCCGTGTAAATCCAATGTACTATGCGATCATCGCGCGCCTTCATGAATAATGCGGGCTAGCGATACCCTTGCCGCCGTTGCGACCGCTCCCGGCCGTGGCGGTATCGGCGTACTGCGTATTTCCGGCCCCGCTGCCCGTCAGGTAGCCACCGCACTTGCACCGCCTTTGCCGCCACCACGCGCGGCGGCGCTGCGAGATTTTCTGGATCGTGACGGCGCCGTGCTGGATCGGGGCCTGGTGCTCTACTTTCCGGCGCCCGCATCGTTTACCGGCGAGGATGTCATCGAACTCCAGGCGCATGGTTCGCCAGTGGTGCTCGACGAATTGCTCGCCGCAGCGCTCGCCGCGGGTGCCCGCGCGGCACGCCCGGGCGAATTCAGTGAACGCGCCTTTCTCAACGGGCACATCGACCTGGCTCAGGCCGAGGCCGTGGCCGATCTGGTGGAGTCTGGGTCGCGTGCCGCGGCACGGGCCGCGTTTGCATCTCTCAGCGGGCGGTTTTCCACCATTGTCAACGACCTCACGGCGCGGCTTATGCGTTTGCGGGTGGAATGCGAAGCACGCCTGGACTTCGCCGAAGAGGACATTGCGGCCTTGCCCGCGAGTTTTCCGCACAGTCTCACGCAACTCGCACGCGATCTCGATGCCCTGATCGCGACGGCGGGCGAGGGGCAGCGCCTGACCGAAGGCTATGTGTGCGTGTTGAGCGGCGCGCCGAATGTCGGCAAGTCTTCGTTGCTCAATGTTTTGGCCGGCGCCGAGCGCGCGATCGTGACTGAATTGCCGGGCACTACCCGCGATCTGGTGGAAGTCGATGTATTGCTCGCGGGGGTGCCGGTGCGCCTCGTCGATACGGCCGGCTTGCGCGAGAGCGCCGACCCGGTGGAAAGCGAAGGCGTGCGCCGCGCACGGCAACGGGCCGGCGAGGCGGATCTGGTTATTGCGGTGGCCACGTCCGATGCGCCCGCGTCCGATGTCGAAAGTACGGATCGGTTGCTGGTGCTCAACAAGATCGACCTCGACGGCCACCCGCCCGGCGCGTGCCGGTACCGGAACGAATCCGCGTGGGCGCTTTCGGCCCGCACCGGCGCCGGGCTCGAGGAACTGGTTGCGGAGTTGAAACGGCGCGCGGCGGGTGGGCGCGACGTGGCGGGTGCTCGCTTTTCAGCACGGCGCCGTCATTTGGACGCTCTGGCCCGCGCCGCCCACGCCCTCGACCAGGCGCATGCAGCACTCGCTGCCGGCCCCGAACTGGTGGCCGAAGAACTGGCCGCCGCCCAGCATGCCCTCGGCGAAATCACCGGCGCAGTCCATACCGAGGACCTACTGGGCGCCGTCTTCTCCACCTTCTGCATCGGCAAGTAGCTTATTGCGGGACTCGGGGCTCAACACTATCTTCGTCGTTGCGCACGCTAAACTGTAGCCACCACGAGGCAGGACGAAAACATGACTTCCCGCCGCGGCCGTTTCGAGCGCCGCTTCCGCTACGCGTTGATGATACTGCTGGTCGCCCTGGCGGCGGCCGTGGTGTGGCTGTGGGTGATCAAGCGGCCCGACGAGGCGAAGACCTTTGCCCGCATTTATCAGGTGAGCGTCGACCAGGCCAGCGGCAATTTCACGCTGGAGGCCGCGCTGGGGGTGCCGATCAAGGCGCCGGGCGGACATGTGCAGTACCATTTTTACGAGGACGATGGGCGTCAGCACGTACGTTTCAGTTTTCCGCTGCAGGGATCGCACGGGCAGGCCCTGATTGCAGGCGAAGCGGTTCGGATCGGCAGCAACTGGCTGATCGTCAGTCTGGCGGCGAGCATGCCGCACCGCGGACAGCGTGTTGATTTGTCCCCGAACGTGCGCATTTGAGCATTTTATGAACACTTCAACTGAGTATCTGCATTCATGAACACGGACCGCTTTCCCCCGTCTGCGTCGTATCCCGCACGCCGACCACGGCGGTTGCGTGAACAGGGTTTTATTCGCGATCTGGTCAGGGAACACACGCTCTCGGCGAGCGATCTGATCTGGCCGGTATTCGTCTGCGAAGGCGAGGGTCGGCGCGAACCGGTCGCGGCCATGCCCGGCGTGGAGCGTTTGAGTGTCGATCTGCTGATCGAGGAAGCACGCCAGGCGCAGGCGCTCGGCATCCCGGCCATCGCCTTGTTCCCGGTGGTGCCGGAGACGAAGAAAAGTCCACGCGGCGACGAGGCCTGGAATCCCGAGGGTCTGATCCCCGCGGCGGTGGCCGCGCTCAAGCGTGCGTTGCCCGAGCTGGGCGTTATCACCGATGTGGCGCTCGACCCGTACACCAGCCACGGTCAGGACGGCGTGCTTGACGAGCGCGGTTACATCGTCAACGACGCGACCGTGG
This sequence comes from Gammaproteobacteria bacterium, assembly GCA_050738295.1. Lineage (GTDB taxonomy): Bacteria > Pseudomonadota > Gammaproteobacteria > JAKDMP01 > JAKDMP01 > JBAUSV01. The sequence goes on along the minus strand of JBOHZI010000042.1, from coordinate 2,655 downwards.
AAGTGCTCGTGAAGCAGGCGTTGGCACAGGCCGATGCCGGCGCCGACGTGGTCGCGCCATCGGACATGATGGATGGGCGCATCGGCGCAATCCGCACCGCGCTCGAAAGCGCGGGCCACATCAACACGCGCATCCTGGCCTATTCGGCCAAGTACGCCTCCGCCTTCTACGGCCCGTTCCGCGAAGCCGTGGGTTCGGCAAAGAGCCTGGGCGGAGGCGGCAAGGACACCTATCAGATGGATCCGGGCAACGGCGACGAGGCACTGCACGAAGTCGCGCTCGATCTTGCCGAAGGCGCGGACATGGTGATGATCAAACCGGGCATGCCGTACCTCGATATCGTGCGCCGCGTGCACGACGCTTTCGGCGTACCCACGTTCGTCTATCAAGTCAGCGGCGAATACGCGATGCTCAAGGCAGGCGCAAGCGCGGGCTATCTGGACGAAAGAAAGGCGGTACTGGAATCACTGCTCGCCTTCAAGCGCGCCGGCGCCTGCGCCGTGCTCACCTACTACGCTCGCGATGCCGCCCTCTGGCTGCGCGCAGAGGGATGAACGAAGCGCCTGTACGTTGCGGAGTCATCGGCTATCCGCTTGCTCACACCTGGTCGCCGGAACTGCACCGTGCGTTTGCCGAGCAGGCGGGCATTGCACTCGATTATGTCGTGCTGTCCGTCGAAGTAGCGGACTTCGAACAGGCCGTGCGCGAATTTTTTACCCAGGGCGGACGCGGGCTGAACGTGACTCTGCCGTACAAGACGAGCGCGCTAGCGCTAGCAGACGAAGCGGGCGCACTGGCGACGCGTGCCGGTGCCGCCAATGTGTTGACGCGTCTGGACGATGGCCGTCTGCGTGCCGACAACGTAGACGGCGCAGGCTTTCTGTGCGATCTCGCACATCTGGAATTCGACGTCCGCGGCGCCCAAGTGTGCGTGCTCGGCGCGGGTGGTGCGGCGGCGGGTGTTATCTGCGCCTTGCTCGAAGCGGACATTGCCGGTATAACGGTTATCAATCGTCATGCGCAACGGGCGCAAGCACTGGTCGAACGTCTGAACGATGACCGGTTGCACGTTGCAACGCCCGAGCAGAACACAGTGCCCTTTAGCCTGATAGTCAACGCTACTTCTGCTTCGCTAACAGGTGAGTGTCCAAACTTTCTCGACACCACAGTTGGATCAGACACATTGGCCTACGACCTGGTCTATGCCAAAAAGCCGACCTCATTCATGCAACGCACTGCCGAGCAGGGTGCCCACACGAGCGACGGCTGGGGCATGCTCGTCGAGCAGGCCGCCGAAAGTTTCCAACTCTGGCACGGGATTCGCCCGGATACATCGGCCCTGCACGTACGGCCTACGGTCAAACATAGTTAGCGTCATGCAATAACCACCGTGCATTCACACATGGTAATTATCGGCGGTACCGGAATGCTCGCGGCGGCGAGCAAAGCCTTGGCCGATAGATGCAGGATGCTTACTTCGGTGGCAAGAACGGAACGGTCACTTCGCGAGTTAGATGAAAGCATCGAAAACGCAGAATGTGAACACAATCTGCTCGCACTCGATTGGTCCGAACCGCGTACCTTTCTAAATGCCCTGACAGAGCATGTTAAGCACCTCGCCCCGCCCACATTGGTTTTGGCGTGGCTCCACAAGGACGAGTTGGGTCCAAAAGTAGCAACGGCATTGGCGTCCAAAAACACCCAATGCGACTTCTTCCAGGTGCGCGGTAGCGCAGCAGCCAATCCCGCTCAGCACGTTGATTCATTTAGTCAGGATTATGACATTCCAAAAACCATCAACTACCATCAGATCATTCTCGGTTTCCACCGCGACGACGGCGGTTCACGATGGCTCAGCAACGCAGAAATTTCGACAGGTGTACTCTTCGCTATCGACAACCCAAAGCCCATCACAATCGTAGGCTCAGTGGCGCCCTGGTCGAGCCATCCATAACCGAACACCAAGGCATCTGCCGGGTCGCACCCGAAAAATTTAGGTCGTATAAAATCTGATACCAACAGGAAACACGTGCGCCAACGGGGCAGGTTCGGCATCTTTATTGATTTAGACAACTTTGCCTGCTATATTCCAGTACGCCTATTTAGCGTTAGGTGTTTTAGGGAGGGCTCATGGGTAATCTCAGCTACGTCGCGCCAGTGTTTCGCGTTACGGATGTCGCGCGCTCACTTGCGTACTATCAAGGCCAACTTGGCTTTGAGGTGCTCTTCAATTACGACAATTTCTATGCTGGTGTCGTGCGCGAGGGTTGCCATATTCATCTCAAGCAAGCCGCGCGGCCAAGCCGAGTTCGAGGCTGCGGAGCACCTCGACGCATGTTTTGAAACCCAAGATGCGCAGGCTCTCGCATCCGGGTTCGCATCCGCAGGTGCGAGCTTGTCGGTGCCTCTTCGGAGTCAACCTTATGGCCAAGAATTTTACGTCAGAGACCCTGATGGTTACATTCTTGGGTTCGTGCAGCCTGCACAGAGGCCAAACACCTAACAGTTCAGTCAAGCGGACGCCAAAACCGCTACGATAGTTCCTACGGTTTAGTGGACACTCTGAACTAACTGTTGTCAGGAGTACACCATGCCCCAACCAGGCCCCCGAACCATCACCCGATACAGCCCGCAGTTCAAGGCGACTGCCGTTCG
>JBOHZI010000041.1:0-12945 GCA_050738295.1 Gammaproteobacteria bacterium | reverse complement strand
GCCCAACGTGTATGCTTCCCCAGTGCCGGCTACGACGCGCGCTCCGGCCGCTGCCACACCGGGCAAGGCATCCGGGGGAGGGGGTGCGCTAGCGGTTTTGTTTGACGCACGCACAGTGCTCCCCTACAATTCTGTGCTTTCCCCGCGTCCGGCTGCACCCGGTCGTCCCCTGAGTGTGATCAACAGCCTACTCGTTGTCTGTACCGGAAACATCTGCCGGAGCCCCATGGCCGCTGCGCTTTTCAAGGAACATGCCTATACCCGCAACCATGAGATCGAAGTCGGCTCTGCCGGCGTCGCCGCGCTCGTCGGTAGCGCCCCACCAGAACCCGTACTCGCCTTGATGCAAGCGCGAGGGTTCGACGTATCCGGGCATCGTGCCCGACAGCTTACGGGAGAACTCGGCACACGCCACGATCTTTTGCTGGTGATGGAGGGCGAACAGCAACGCTACATCGAGCGCACTTGGCCTTTCCTCAAGGGGCGCGTGCATCGACTCGGCAAATACCAGGGTGCGGATGTGCTCGATCCTTACGGCTTACCCGAGAAGTTCTACGCGCAGAGCCTCGCGCAGATCGAGGCGTATCTTGGCGATTGGCAGGAGCGGCTGTTCGGATGAGAACCAACAGCGTAAAAGTAGTCGTTGCAGCGGCGTTGCTGAGCCTCGGTGCTGCTGGCTGCTCGCTTCCCGGCATGAGCTTTCATGGCGCGCATGCCCCAGCATCCGAAACGTCAGGCAAGGCGAACCGATACAGCGTACAACGTATCACCCCGGACTTGCTCACCCGCCAGGCACGGACCCGGCAAAATGAGGTAACTGCCCAGCCCAACCCGAATCTCAAGCAGGCAATCGCGAACTATGCCTATCAGGTCCAGCCCCAGGACGTGCTGCAGGTGACCGTATGGGGGCATCCCGAGTTTTCGGCAAGCGGCTCGGCCTTGCAGGCGCTGGCTGTGAGTGGCGGGCAAAGCGGGAATATCGGAATGACCGACACGCAGGCTCAGCCGCCGGGCGAGTCGGGCTTTACCGTGCAGTCCGATGGTACGATCTACTTTCCCTACGTCGGCAATATCCAGGTGGGCGGACTCACCACCGGCGAGATTCGTTCCAAGCTTGCCAAGGCGCTCAGCAGTTACGTTCGAAATCCCCAGGTGAGCGTCACTGTCTCGGGTTTTAACAGCCAGACGTATCAGCTCTCCGGCGCGGTATCCAAGCCGGGGCTGTATCCGATTACCAACGTGCCCAGAACGGTGTCCGAGGCCATCCAGTCCGCGGGGGGTATCCTGCAGACGGTTCCGACAGTTTCCATTTCCTCCCGCTCATCGGCGATGCCGCTCGCCGATCTCGCCCATGTGCTTTACATCCACAACGGCAAGCGCCACGTGCTCAATCTGCGTGCTTTCTTCCTCGACGGTGACGAGAGTCAGGATCAGCTGCTCCATTCGGGCGACATTATCCAGGTCCCGGACAACTCCTTCGATCAGGTGCATCTGATCGGCGAAATCCAGCAGCCCGGCAACTACCCGCTGGACAATGGCAGGCTCAATCTCGCTCAGGCACTCGGCGATGCTGGCGGACTCAATCTCACCACCGCCAACCCGTCGCGCATTTTCGTATTTCGCGGTGCTTACCAGAAGCCCGAAATTTTCTGGCTCGACGCGCGTTCGCCCGAGGCGATGCTTCTCGCCACGCAGTTCCAGCTCAAGCCCCAGGACGTCGTTTACATAGCCACTGCGGGCGTCAGCACCTGGAACCGCATCGTCACCCAGATTCTCCCCACGGTGCAGGCCCTCTACGAAACCAAAGTTCTGGTGAACCCATGAGCGAGCCTTCAGCCCCGAATCGCGATCCGCAGCAGCAGGCTTTCGTCGAGCAGCATGCTCCGCAGGGGATGGATCTGCGCGAATTCGTTAGTGTGCTCCTTGCCGGCAAATGGTGGATTGTGGGCATTACCGCGCTGGGGTTGGTTCTGGGGCTGCTCTATGCATTCCTCGCCACCCCTATCTACCGTGCCGATGCAATGCTCCAGATTCAGCAGCAGAATTCTCCGCTATCGGACCTGGCGGGTTCGAGCGACGCGCTCTCATCCCTGTTCGGAAGCAACACGCTGGCCCAGGCCGAGATCCAGATCATGGCCTCGCGTGCCGTGTTGGATCCGGTTATTCGCAAGTTCGGCTTGAACGTTGCGGTGAAGGGTGCGCCTTACGCGGCAGTGACTATCAAGACGCTCAAGGTTCCTTCCTCGTGGCAAGGTAAAAAGGTTACGCTTGAGTCCGATGGCGAGGGCGCCTATACGCTCCTCGACCCGAACGGAGGCAAGGTGCTCAATGGGCGCGTCGGCGAGGCGGCAAGCAACGGCTCCGGGGACGTGAAGATTAGCGTGTCGCGTTTGGATATTGCCGCCGGCAAATCGGCAACGCTCGTTTTCCAGCCGGTTCAGGAGGCGTTCGAAGGTTTGGAAAGACGGCTCAACGCGGTGGAATTGGGGCAATATACGGGAATAGTTCAGCTTTCTCTCACAGGCCCACATCCTGAGCAGATTCAGGACGTGCTCAATGCGCTTGTGAATCAGTATCTGCAACAGAACGTGGCCGCGTACGCCACGCAGGCGACGCGCAGCCTGAAATTTGTAAGACAACAGCTGCCAGCGCTCAAGCAGCGGATGAACCAGGCCGAGTCACGTCTGACGACCTACCAGGTCAAGCACAGCACGGTGAACATCGATGAGCAGGCCAAGGCCTTGCTCCAGCAGTTCAACACGCTGGAAGGAGAGCTTTCCCAACTCGAGCTTGCGCAGGCAGCGCTCGGGGAGCAGTACACTCGCAAGTATCCAGCCTATGCCGCCATTCAAAAACAGCAGGTCAGCGTCAAGGCAAAGATAGCAACTCTTCAATCCCGTCTCGACCAACTGCCAAAAAACGAGCAGGGCTATGTGCGCCTCAAGCGCGATGCCAAGGTTTACACCACCCTTTACACCACACTGCTCGGCAAGGAGCAGGACCTGCGCGTAGCCGCTGCCGCTGCCGTGGGCAGTGCACGGGTGGTGGATTATGCCGTTGCGCCGCTCAAGCCCGTCAAGCCCAACAAGCGTCTCGTCGTCATTCTCGGTATCCTTCTGGGGTTCGGGTTCGGAATGGGGGTGGTATTTCTGCGACGCGCCCTGTCCCATGGACTGTCCGATCCGGTCGAGATCGAGCAGCGTTTTGGTATTCCGCTTTACGCCGTAGTACCGCACAGCAACACGGAAAAACGGCTGAAAAAGCGTCGCCATGGCCCTTCGGGCATGACGGAGACAACCATCCTGGCGCACGACATGCCGCACGAACCGGCAGTGGAGGCTTTGCGCAGCCTGCGTACCAGTCTCGAATTCGCCTTGCGTGACGCCCGCAACTCCATCGTCGGTTTATCGGGTCCCGCACCCGGTGTCGGCAAGAGTTTCGTTACCGCCAACCTGGCCTATCTCGCAGCTACAGGGGGGCGCCGAACACTGGTGGTCGATGGAGATTTGCGCAAAGGGCATTTGCAGCGTTACCTGGGTCAACCCTATACGCCGGGCCTTGCGGGACTGCTTGCCGGGCAGGCAGAAATGGCTGAGTGTGTCAGAAGCAACCTGCTCGGCACGAGCCTGGACTTCGTTGCTGCGGGAGTTTACCCGCCCAATCCGGCAGAGCTGTTTCTAAAGCACGATATTGGCGGACTGCTTGTCCGCATGAGCAAGGACTACGACCTGGTGCTGGTGGATTTGCCGCCGCTTCTGAGCGTGACCGATCCGGTGATTGCCATGCGTGCGACAGGGCTGAACCTCATAGTGTTGCGTGCCGGGCGTCACTCGGATCAGGAAGTGGCCTACGCTCTTGGCCGCTTGCGGCAGAATGACGTCACCGTGACCGGGATCCTGCTCAATGACCTAACTCGCCATGCCGGTTCCTATGGCTATGGTGGCGGCTACTATCATGGTTACGACTACAGCACGAATTCGAAGCGCTCTTAGGCGGGGCATGCCGATCATGTATTGCATCGTTCTGTGCTTGGGGACATCCGCTACTCAGCAACACCAAACTAAAAAAAATCCCGGGGAAGAGAGATCGCAGCATGGCTGAGTCATCGGTCCGCCGGCGGCTCCTGCAAGGTGCGGGTGCCAATGCCTACGGCACCGTGGTGGTGGCGATAGTTCAGCTTGCCGGCGTCCCGATCCTGTTGCATGCCTGGGGCACGCAACGTTACGGCGCCTGGTTGGTGCTGTTTGCCATTCCGGCCTATCTATCGCTCACCAATCTCGGTTATTCGCTCTCCATTGCCAACGACATGACCATGCGCACCGCGCGCGGCGACCGCACGGGTGCGCTAACCGCTTTCCACAGCCTTATTGCCCTGGTTACGGCCACTGGTGTGGTGGGGGCTGTTGTTACGCTGGCGCTCGTGTTCGGCCTGCCGCTCGTACATTGGCTGCACTTGGTCGATTTGGCACCTTGGCAGGTGCGCGACGTGCTTTTGCTGTTGGCCGCCGGGGTGCTCGTGCAGTTGACCGGTGGTATCGCTGCAGCCGGCTATCGCGCCAATGGGGATTATGGCCTGGGTCTTGCCTTGAATAATTCAATCATGTTCGTCCAGTATCTGGCGCTGTGGGCCGCGGCGTTGGCAGGCCTGGGTTTGGTGGGCGCCGCTGCGGCTTTCCTGCTGGTTCGCGTGATCGGAAATATAGCTATGCTGTTGCACTTGGTGCGCAGGCATCGCTGGCTGAATTTCGGCGTTCGCCACGCAAATCTGCACTACCTGCGCAGATTGATCTCGCCGTCTTTTGCCAACTTTTTGTTGCCGCTCGCCAACGCGCTTAAAAACCAGGGCCTGCTGTTGGTAGTCAATGCATTGTTGGGACCGCTGGCGGTAGTTGTATTTTCGGTGCTGCGGACCCTCACGCGTCTGTCTCTGCGCTTGGTGAGCATCGTCAGCCAGGCGATCGAACCGGAAGTGGCCACGGCCGAGGGGGGCGAAGACCGTGTTCTGCAACGCCGACTCTATCTTGCGGGTCTGCAAGCCAGTTTCTGGCTCTCCATTGTCGCAGGCGCTGTTCTCTACTTCGCCGGGAACGAAATTCTGCACCTGTGGACGCACGGGCGAGTCGCAATGGATCGTCCGCTGTTTGTGTGGCTGCTCGCCGGTGCTCTAGTCGCTGCCTTGTGGCATGTTTCGCTTTCCATGCTGCAGGCGCTGAATCGCCACCGTTCTGCTGCGCTAGCTTACGTACTGAGTGCTGCCGGCATGGTGGGTCTGGCCTGGCTGCTAATTGACTTCACTGGTCAAGTTCGTCAAGCCGGTTTGTCTATGCTTATCGGTGATGCGGTGTTTACCCTGTACGTCTTCTGGGTTACTAATCGCGCGATAGGTTCATCTCTTGGGGGAGTGCTCGCCCAAACCCTCAATCCACTCACGCTGATTTATAGTGCGCGACCGAGTCGAATACTTTCAACTCGTTCCGCTGTTCGATCTCACAGGCATCCGTAACAAGGGAGCTATGTAGATACTTGGCTGGCCTTATGATTTCAACTTTGCTCTCGAATGCGAAAGGTATCAACCGATGAGTTCTCAATTATGAAAAAAGAAGACAATTACCGCCACCGTATCTATGAGAGTTATGTGATTGCTCGCGACAGACCCTTGGCGCCAACTTCGCCGGAAGGCTTGCGACCCCGGATGCCTTATTTCAGGAAGATCATTCGCAAGCATATTCCAAGAAATACTCAAATTCAAATACTGGAATTAGGCTGCGGCCACGGGGCTTTTCTGTACGCGCTGCAGGAAGCGGGCTACACACAGGTGTGCGGAGTGGATGGTTCGTCGCAGCAGGTCGAGGCGGCAAAAAATCTTGGGATTGCTGGAGTTCAGCAGGGCGACATTGTAGAAAGGCTAACGTCAACGGAAGCCGCTTCTCAAGACGTAGTGATTACCTTCGACGTAATCGAGCATTTCACCAAGATTGAATTAATACCTGTCGTGGATGCCGTGAGACGCATACTCAAGCCGAATGGACAGTGGATCATCCATGTGCCGAATGCTGAGAGCCCTTTTTCGAGCCGTACACGCTATGGGGATTTCACACATGAACTGGCCTTTACCCGTGTGTCTATCGCGCAAGTGCTTTTGAGTAGCGGATTCGCAAAGGTTCGCGCTTACGAGGATCGGCCCATCCCGCATGGCCTAAAAAGCTTGGTTCGTGCGGGCCTGTGGTCTTTCATTCGTGTTGCGCTGCTGTTTTATATCGCCGTCGAAACCGGCGCATTTGATCGTGATGCGGTGTTTTCCCAGAACCTGCTGGCTGTGGCAGTCAAGGGGGGGTGATGCGGATCGCCTATATCGGGTCACAGAGCGGGACCTCGCTGCAACGTGCAAAAGCGCTGAAACGCCTCGGACATACTGTCACGCTTATAGGCCCGTGGGAGTGGCTTGCGCGATCAACGCTGAGGGCGCGTCTGCACTTTCATACGGGGTATTTTGGTGTGGACCATTTAATCAAATCAAAGCTGGTGAAGGAGGTGCTAGCGAGCCAACCCGATCTGATCTGGGTGAATCAGGGCGAGTTTCTGGGGCCGGTGTCGGTGCAGGCGTTGCGTGGACTCGGTGTGTCCCTGGTGAACTACGCGAATGATAATCCTTTCAGCGTGGAGAACCGCAAGCGTTTTTCAAACTACCGTGCAGCACTGCCGTACTATGACTTGGTTGTCGTGCTTTTCGCCGAAGCGGTCGAGGCGGCGAAGCGTGCTGGTGCTCGACGCGTTATTCGCCAGTTTCATTCTGCCGATGAGGTCGCGCATCTGCAACAGCTGGCCGTAGTCGACGCTGATGCCGGCGATCGCTCCGAGGCGGCTTTTGTAGGCACCTGGATGAAAGAACATCGCGGTGCCTTCGTCGCGGAACTTATTCGCTATGGTTTGCCCTTGTCGGTGTGGGGAGATCAGTGGCAAAAGGCAAAGGAATGGCCGATCGTTCGACCGCATTGGCGTGGTCCCGGCGTGTACGATAATCGGGGTTATGCTCAAATTATTCGTGGAGCTAAAATTTGTCTTGGGTTAGTTAACAAGGCGAGCGGCAATTTGCATACCGATCGAAGTATTCAAATTCCTGCCTTGGGTTCGTTGCTTTGCGCTGAACGCACAAGTGAGCACCTGGCGCTATACAAGGAAGGCGAAGAAGCAGTGTTCTGGAGCGATGCAGAGGAGTGCGCAGCACAGTGTAAAGAGCTGCTTGCCGATGAACCGAGACGCCAGGAAATTGCTCGGCGTGGTCATGAACGTGCCATCCGCAACAATCTCTTCAACGAACCGGTACTCGCCTCGATTCTGGAGCAGGTGCCACAGTGAGTGATTTTACACCGCAGGGAGATTGCGAGCCTGTAGTGGGGGCGCGCATATGAGAGCGGCGGCCCAGCAGCCAGCTATCTCACAGGCCTTGCTCGCTGGCGAGCCGCCAGCGTGGTTGTTTGCTGTGCTGGCCGTTTTGGTCTGGTTTTATTTGCTTGCTATGGCTGTTGATATATCGGCCGTGACAGCCGCGGTGAATCTGGCCGGACCGCTGGTTTTGGGTGTTGCGGCCTTGGTTCAAGGTTATCGACTGTTACGACGAAAACCGGAGGCCATCTGGACGCCATACGCCTGGTTTCTCGCGGCTATCGTTCTTTTTTACTCCATAGGGCCTTTGATTTATCCGCTGGCCGGTCCGCGCACACTGACTTATGCACAGTCATTTCTGCCGATTAATGCCGACGAACTCCTGCGCACCAATGTACTTGATGCCGTTGGCATTCTGGTGTTGCTGTCGGGTTTTCGTCTGGTTAGTGGATGGTCACGCCGGCGTGCCGCTCGGGCGGCCCTGCCAGGCCCACAGCGCGCGGCATCGATACAGGTTGTGGCTCTGACCTTTCTTCTCGTAGGGGGCGCGCTGGAGTATTTGCTGATCCTTCCCTGGCAGTTTGGCCTTTACCATTTCGTATTGCCGGGCGTGATCAACAATTTGGGTGATTTGTATTTGCTCGGGTTGATGGTGCTTGCCTATAGCGTTGCGCAGGGCAAGCAAAACTGGCGGTTGCTGTTTGCCGTGTTGTGGGCGATACAGATTGTGGTTTCCCTGCTGGTCTTTTCCAAGCAACAACTGATTCTGACTATTGCGCTGCCGGCAGTTGGCGCGTATCTGGCGCATCGGAGGTTGTCTCGTCTGCTGACCTGGGGTCTTGTGTTGGGAGTTGTTTATTTCACGGTTGGCCAGCTCGTTCTCTATGGACGCGGACAGATCGCGATGCGTACCGGCGACATCAATCAAGCCACGCTGACGCAGCGGGTAAATATTGTGCGAGGCTGGTTCGACGAAGGTATGCCATCGACAGGAGCACGGGTTTCTTCTGGCGGGACAGGTTGGGCTCGCTTGAATTATGCACCAGAGCAGACTTTTGCCATGGCGCGCCATGATCATGGTCAGCCGGGGCACACGTTGCGCAATGTCGCTATCGTCCTCATCCCGCGTGCGATCTGGCCGAATAAACCGGTGACGACCGAGATGGCTGTAAATTTTTACCAACTGGTAACCGGCCGACGCGGTACGCACCTGGGGCTCGGGATTTTTGGCGAAGGTTACTGGGATTACGGTTGGCCGGGTGTGATCGGCCTGAGCTTCATCACGGGCCTTATTTTCGGAATTCTGAGCAATCTCTCGATGGATTGGATGCGACGTCGTGCCTTCGAGTATTTGCCCAGCATATTTCTGGGTATCAATATGGGCATAGTCGGTACCACGGAGTTTTTCGTCAATAGCGTGGTGGGGGCCACCGGGTTCTTTTTTGCTTACATGGTGCTTGTGTGGGTGCTGAAGCAGGTTTTCTCAGGGCGTAAACGCCGAGGGTCAGTAAATCGGCGAATGGAAAAATTGGCTTTGCATCATGAGTAAATGTGTCCTGCTCGCAGCCGAATCGCTTGCCGCCAAAAACAGCGGCATTGGACGTGTGGCACGGCTGATGGCGCAGGTCTTGGCCGAGCATGCAGTCGAATCGGGTGTTCGGATGCGTGGAGTGAGTCTTTCCGACCGGCATGACGATGCCTTGGAGTGGGACTTGATCACAACAGCCTGTGCCGGTAGCCGGTTAAAGTATGTCGCGTGTGTCCAAGTCACTGGGGTACGCTCTTCATCGGTGTTTTATGATTCACTCAGCATGGCACGTGCCCACTTCATGGGTCCGGCCCGCTGGCGGACTGCACTTGCCTGGATGCACGGCACAGAGGTGTGGGAGGCTGCGCGGTCCGATCACCTGAAGGTAGCCCGACGCATCCCGCTGCTGGTCACCAATACCGAATACACGCGATGCCGTGCGGCGGCACGGCACGCTTATCTGGATCGTGCACGTGTCTGCTGGCTTGGCACGGAGTCCGATGTGGCGCCTTCGCCTGCACAGTTTTATGACGGTCCGCCGACGGTGTTGATTTTCTCGCGGATTGATCGGGATTTACATAAAGGTCACCGCGAATTGATCGCGGTATGGCCTGAAATCCAGAAAAGCGTGCCGGGCGTGCGTCTGGTTATCGCAGGGTCGGGGCCAGGCTTGGAGGAGGTACGTGCTTTGACTCAAGCCTCGGCGGCCGCAGCCCATATCGAGCTAACCGGGTTTGTGCCGGAGGCCGAATTGTCTGCCCTGTGGGCGCGCGCGGATGTCCTGGCCATGCCGAGCCAAGGCGAGGGGTTCGGTCTCGTCTATATCGAGGCGATGCGCTACGGTATCCCGGTAATTGCCAGTCGGCAGGATGCCGGCCAGGAAGTTAATGTGGACGGGGAAACCGGTTTCAATGTCGATCTGGATCGGCCTAGAGAATTGGCAGGGGCTCTGATTGCACTACTTTCCGATCAGACGCGGGCGCGTTCAATGGGCGTTGCCGGGCAAAAGCGATGGCGGCAACACTTTACATATAGTGCATTCAAGCAGCGCTTTCTGGCTCTCCTGCATGAAGAGGGGCTGCTGATGGGGCCACTACGCCCGTGAATAATGTGCTTATTTTTATTGGCCATTACCTGCCAGGCTGGCGGGTAGGTGGTCCGGCTCGTTCGACAGCCTCGATGGCGGAGTCGCTGACCGACTACAAGTTCCACATTTTCGCAAGTGAAACCGACTTCGCATCGGACGAGGTTCTCGAAGGGATCGGGGTCGACCAATGGCAGCAATGGGGCAGGGCAAAGGTTTTTTATGCGTCGGCAAAGCGCCGAACGTCACTGGCTTTGCGACGCAAAATCCGTGAGATAAAGCCAGATTTGATTTATCTGCATGGTTTTTTTGCCAGACGATTTACGATGCCGATTCTTGTGTTGCGTCGGCTTAGTCTTTTGCCACGAATCCCAATCATCGTGGCGCCCCGAGGAGAATTCTCGCCGGGTGCGCTTAAGCTTAAGCAGGGTCGAAAGGCTGCTTACTTGAGGATCGCACGATGTCTTGGACTGTATGGCGGTGTTATTTGGCACGCGGCTAGTGAGCAAGAGCAGAATGATATTCGCCGGGTCCAGGGCGACGATGTCAAGGTCGTATTGGCATCGAACTTTCCGGCCATCCCGCACACGGATGCCGCAGAGGTCCATGAGGAAAAAGATAGCAATAGGTGCAAGCTCGTTTTTCTATCTCGCATCAGCCGTGAAAAGAACTTGTTCGGGGCAATCGAGACGTTGACTACAGTGCATGGAAATGTTGTCTTCGATATTTACGGCCCCATCGAAAATGCCGATTACTGGGCGCGTTGCCAAAGTGCGATGGATCGGCTTCCCAAAAATGTGACTATTAGATACTGTGGCGAGATTACCCAGGGAGCGTCTCAGGGAGTATTCGCTGGATACGATGCACTGTTCCTGCCTACGCTGGGAGAGAATTACGGTTACGTCATTGTGGAAGCCTGGGCTGCGGCGACGCCGGTACTGATCAGCAACCGTACGCCATGGGACGGACTTGAAGACGACCATGCAGGTTGGTCGGCCGCGCCGGATGATCATGCAGCTTTCGCGGAGAGCATCAATGCGCTCGCGGCCATGGACGAGACGGAACATAGGCTCTGGCGTGATGGCGCTCTTAGACGGGCATGGACCTTGGCTAACGATGCTGCGTTGCGCGCTGCTTACGATCACCTTTTCGAAGCGGCTCTGGAAAATAGGGAAAACTAAAATGTCGAATGGGAAAACCCTTTTAACAGTGGTTGTACTGACAAGAGACGAGGCGCTTCATTTGTCGCGACTGGTGGCGAGCTTCGAAGGTTTGCCCTGTCGCTTTGTGATTGTGGATTCCGGTAGCACGGATGGTACGGGCGACGTGGCTCGAGAGTTGGGTGCGGACGTGTATGTACACCCTTTCGAAACTCATGCGCGGCAATTCAACTGGGCGTTAGACAATATTCTCATCGAAACACCTTGGACAATGCGCATGGATGCTGACGAATACCTCCTGCCAGAGCTGACAGATGAGCTGACACGGGTTCTGCAAGATGCGCCAGACAACGTTGGTGGATGGGTGGTACGGCGGCGTATGGTTTTTTGGGGCAGGTGGATACGGCACGGAGGCTATTATCCAACTTGGCTGCTACGCGTCTGGCGTACTGGTAGTGGTCGTATCGAAGCCCGTTTTATGGATGAGCATGTTGTGCTTGCGGCTGGTGAAGTGCGTCGGCTCAAGCACGATATTGTCGACGAAAACCACAAAGGCTTGGGATTCTGGACCGATAAGCATAATCGTTATGCTAATCGTGAGGTGCTTGATCTTTTGGGCATGAATACGGACGATGCTGAGGTAAGGCGGCCCGTCGGTCAGGCGGGGTTGCGGAGAAGTCTGAAGCTATCTCTCTACATACGAGCACCGCTCTTTTTGCGGGCTTTACTGTTCTGGATTTACCGTTACTTTTTCCGCTTGGGTTTTATTGATGGTCGCGCTGGTTTAGTGTTTATTTTTCTGCAGACGTTTTGGTATCGCTTTCTGGTCGATGCTAAACTTTATGAGCATAAACTATGTAAAGAAACAGCGCTCTTTCAGAAACGTAATTGCAGTGAAATGGCTCCGTCATCGAAAAAATCAGGGAAAACAGAATGACGAATTATCCTTATGACGTAGCAATAGTTTCCGCGCCTTATCATGGTTGTTGTAAAACTTGGCATCTGTAACGAGCGGGAAAATGGATTCGCATTTTTCGGCTTTTTTGGGAGCACGATCACATCAAATTCTGGTCGCAAAAGACACTTTCTGTGCTCCTCAGCGAAGCAGGATTTAATCTGATCGATTGGGGACGAGAGGGGTATAGCGCCGCATGCTAAATCGATGATTGCAATAGCGTAACGCGCATGATAATCAAGAGCAGCCTGGTGGGCTTTTCTATGATTTTTATACATGACATTGCGATAGTAGTCTTTAAATTTCTTTAATAGTTTAGATGGTTGATTGTCGGTTCCCCTTTGAAGAAGCTTTCCTTTTCCGGGAGAATCTCGATTCATATTGCTCTATCCACTTTATAATCAGGTTCCATAAATGAAGTTTTCAATTATTACCGCGGTATATAACGGAGCCTCGACTATAGGAACTACCCTGGCTTCTGTGGCGATGCAAGAACGCATTTCAACAGCGAGGAATCACTTGGAGGTTGAGCACCTCATTGTAGATGCCGCTTCGACAGATGGAACAGCGGAACAAGCACGCTCCTGGCCGGCACCCATTCGGGTGATTTCGGAACCGGATCGTGGCATATTCGATGGAATGAATAAAGGTATTGCCTGGGCCGACGGTGACGTTGTCGGTATTCTTAATGCCGATGATTTTTACTTTAGCCCGCTGACGCTTGGTTTGGTCGCGGACGCATTGGCAAGCAAAAAGGTGGACTCTTGCTACGGCAATGTGGTTTATGTGGATGCCGAACAGCCTCATCGCGTATTACGGGTTTGGCGTTCTCGGC
>JBOHZI010000040.1:0-12950 GCA_050738295.1 Gammaproteobacteria bacterium | reverse complement strand
GGCTTCGGGATCGAAATCGGCACCGAAGCGGCGGTTAATATGGGTGAGCATATTGCGGTTGAATGCAGCGGTCACCCCGACTGCATCGTTGTAGGCCGGCTCGATCAGCGCCGCATCCTTGGCCAGATCCACACCAATCAGCGCAGCACCGTCGTCGTCCACCATCCCTGCGAAATTGCGCAACAAGGCCACGGCCTCGTCGGGCTCGAAGTTGCCGAGCGTGGAACCCGGGAAGTACACTACCCGCCGGCGCGCTCTGCGTTCCGCTAGCGGAATCTCCAGTTCACGCGTGAAGTCCGCCCATACTGGAAGCACTTCGAGCTGAGGAAAATCCTGCGCCAACGCCTGCGCCGAATTGCTTAGATGTTCGCGCGCAATTTCTATCGGCACATAAGCCACCGGATCTTTCAGGGCACGCAACAACAGGCGAATTTTTTCACCGGCGCCGCTTCCCGGCTCGATCAGCATGGCCTCGGGGCCTATCGCCTCGGCCATTTCGGCGCCATGGGCACGCAGAATTGCTACTTCGGTACGCGTGGGATAGTACTCGGGTAATTCGGTGATGCGATCGAACAGCAACGAACCGGGCGCATCGTAAAAATAGATTGAGGATATCCACTTGCGTGGTTGGCTCAGGCCGTGAACCAGTTCGCGGAGCGCGTGTGCATGTTCGGGAGTTTGGTCGTCGAGCACCGGCACCGTAGGGGTATCGTTCATGGGTTCAGACATTCCGAGCCAGACGCAGACCCGTAAACTGCCAGCGCTGATGGGGATAGAAAAAGTTGCGGTAGGTGGCGCGGACATGCTCACGCGGCGTTGCACACGAGCCACCACGCAGTACCATCTGACCACTCATGAATTTGCCGTTGTACTCGCCGATGGCGCCTGCCGGCGGACGGTAACCGGGATAGGCCAGATAAGCGCTCGCAGTCCATTCCCAGACATCGCCCCACAGGTTTTCCGCCTTGCAGGGCACGGGGTGCAAGCGTTCACTTTCGACGAAGTTACCCTCGATGGTGGAACCCGCGGCGACCGCTTCCCATTCGGTCTCGGTCGGCAACCGAGCTTCGGCCCAGCGGGCAAAGGCATCGGCCTCGTAGTAACTCAAATGCGACACCGGCGCGGCCGGTTCCAGCGCACGCAGTCCGGCCACCGTGAATTCGCCCTTATTGTCTTCGCGCCAGTACAGCGGACACCGCCAGTCTTCATTCTTGATACGCGCCCAGCCATCAGCCAACCATAGCGCGGGCGACTCGTAGCCGCCGTCGGCGATAAATTCGCCGTATTCGGCATTAGTGACCGGCCGGCCGGCTAATGCGAAGGGTTCCAGATGCACCCGGTGACGCGGCGTTTCGTTATCGAAGGCAAAGCCGCCACCGTTGTATCCGATGCTCAACAACCCGCCCGCGTGTTCTTGCCACTGCAATGCCGGAGGTGGCGTCGAATCGACTGGAGGCAATTCCCTCCATGCCGGCAACAGCGGATTTTGTGCCAGTACGTGCTTGATGTCGGTGATCAGCAGTTCCTGATGCTGCTGCTCGTGCTCGCAGCCCAGTTCGATACGTGTAGCCAGTTCGGGCGCAGGCGCAGCGAGCAATTCCAGTACCGCCGCAGTAACATGCTCGCGGTAATCCAGCACTTCGGCGAGCGTGGGCCGCGTAATGAACCCGCGGTGTGCCCGCAGATGCATGGGCCCAACCTGATCGTAGTAACTGTTGAACAGGTAATCGTAGCCCGCGTGGAAACGTTGATAGTTATGCGCGAAAACGGCGAGCACGAACTGCTCGAAAAACCAGGTCGTGTGGGCCAGATGCCACTTGGTGGGGCTTACATCAGGCATGGTCTGCACAACCGTATCTTCAGGCGCCAGCCCTGTAATGAGTGCCTCGGTGCGCGCCCGCACATGACGGAAACGCAGTGCCAGGGAATCGCTCTCGATTTTTTGCTTGATTGCTGCCATGATCTGGAACCTGTCTCAAAACACAACGCGAGCGCGACGGAACGGATTTCGCGCCGAGCCTTGCTGCTCGTCGCTTATTTGCTTGGTTTCAAGCCTAACCCGCAGCCCCGATACTGTCAAAAAGGCCCACACACGTCAGGTGCCGCACAGGGAAATCGAGCAGATGGTTACTACTTGCAGTCTGCGTTCGCGCTCAGTTGACGCAGCCAGGTCAGCAATTGCCCGTTCAGTTGGGCGACAATGGCGTTGGTGGCCTGGACTCCGCCATAGGGCGTGGGATCGGCAGCCCGCGAAGCCGAGAATACCCGAGTCCCCAGCACGTGCCCGTCACCGGCATTAGCGAGGGTCGCCGTGTAGCTCAATTGCTCGCTGCTCGTGCGCGAGGAACCCTTGCCTTGGGAGAAGATCTGCAACGGCCCGCTGTTGATGCGTATCGCCAGGGCCCAATCGGCTTCACCCGGATCCGTGGGGCCGAGTACGGCACGATACAGTCCGCTGGCGGACACCTCGTCAAGAATATCGCCGGTCAACATGGTGGCCGGTGGGGTCGCCCAGCGGTGCCAGGCGAAAGCGCCCAGCACCTGCGGAGTTTCGCTGTAGAGCAGGCTATCTCCTGCAAATGGCGGGCTGGCTTCCACGCCGCGTACCCGCAGCACCTGGGCACAAACGGGGGCCGTGCCCGGGGCCGCGGCAGTAGCGGCCACGGCACTGCTGGACTGAGACGGCGTCAACTGGTACAGCGTGAGCGATTGAGGCTTGGGCTGCGAGAGCAGGCCGCAGCCCGAAAGCATCAGAATTGCGGAACACAGGATTAATCGGCGCATTGTCAGCCTCCCGAGCCATGGGGTGAGTGTTCGCCCGGACCCAACGGGACCGGCTTGCCGAACAGTAGGGTATTCGGTTGCCTTTTAAGCTCCTCGACCAGGGCATCCAGGCTACTGCTGGTCTGGGAGAGCTGCTGCAACAAATTGTGCGCTTGCGGAGCCAGCAGGCGCAGACGCGTAGACGTCTTGCCGACGCCGCCAGCCGCGCTGCCGATCTTCCCGGCAGCTACATCGAATTTGGCAATGGTGCGCTGCACCTGATTTATCAAGGCCGGTAGCTGCTTGCTCGCCTTGCTGGTATTGCCGAGCGTGGCATTGAGCTTTTGCAGCGCTTCGCCCAAATCCCTGGAACGCTTGGCCAACTGTGCCGTTACGACGGAAATGTTGTGCAGACTGTTGGAAATGGATTCGATATTCTTGTCGCTCAGGAGTTTGTTCAGACGCTTGGCAACCACGATGACATTGCTGGCCACGCCTTGCGCGGCGCTGGTAAGCGACATGGCGCCCGATACTTGTGTCGAAATAACAGGAAGTTCTTCGCCTGGCTTCGCCACCAGCGGCGGCGAACCGGGGGAGCCTCCGCTCAAATTGATGTAGCCCGCACCGGTCACGCCGCGAGTGTCCACTTCGGCACGCGTATCCTGCTTGATGGGCGCATCGGCGCGAATCGCCAACTCTACCCGGGCGCGAGTCGGATTGTTCGGATCCAGGCTGACTCCATCCACCCGGCCTACCGGAACCCCATGGTACTGCACCGGCGAGTTGCGGGTAAGCGAGCCGGCACCGGATTTGAGATAAATCAGGTAGTCCGTGTAGCTTCCGGAAGCACCGCCTGAGGAAAGCCACAACAGGGCCACCACCAACAGAGCGCCGAGCACCAGCACGAAGGCGCCGATAATCGTATAGCTGACACGATGCTCCATCAGACTCCCCGTGTTGCCGCGCTTGAAGACATCGACTGACTTTTTTTCAGCTCCAACTGGAAAAAATAGCGCACCCGCGGATCGTCGCTTGCGAGCAATTCACGCGGGGAGCCGTCGGCCAGAATATTGCCTTCATGCAAAAGAATAGCACGGTCAGCAAGGCGCTGAACCGAGGTCAGATCGTGAGTCACCATCACCACCGTCAGCCCCAGAGCTGCATGCAGGCGCCCAATCAACTCATCGAGCGAACGGGCGCTCGCCGGATCGAGCCCCGAACCAGGCTCGTCGAGCAACAGAAACTCCGGATCGAGCGCCAGGGTGCGGGCCAGCGCAGCCCGCTTTTTCATACCCCCCGACAACTCGCTCGGCATCAGTCCCGCAGCCGCCGGATCGAGCCCTACAAGCTGAATCTTGAGTTGAGCTATCTCCTCGATCAGGCGCGTCGGCAAGGAGGTGTGTTCAATCAGCGGAAAACCGACATTGCGGCGCACGGTAAAACCGCCGAACAACGCTCCGAACTGAAACATATAACCCATGCGTGCGCGAAGCGCCTGCAATTCCGTCCCCCGTCGGTGCAAACGCTGGCCGAACAATTCCACCGTGCCTGACTGCGGCCGGTTAAGCAGCGCCATCAGCCGCATCAGCGTAGTCTTGCCGCTGCCGCTGCCGCCGAGCAAGGCCACGATTTCGCCACGCCGCAAGTCGAGGCTGATATCGTCATGCACGACGCGGTGGCCGAACGAAGTACGGATATTGCGCATACGCACAACCGGTGCGGTTGAATCGGCAACTTCGCTCATATATTCAACATGCTGTAGGCAATCGAGAATACCGCATCGATCACGATCACGAAAAAGATACTCTGCACCACACTGCGCGTGGTGCGCCGGCCCACGCTCTCGGCATTACTTTCGGCACGGAAGCCGTGAAAGCAGCCTAGAGAGGCAATCACTACGGCAAACACGGGTGCCTTGGCCAAACCGGTCAATAATGTGGTCACGCTGACCCCGTGCGCCAGTTCGTCGGCAAAGGCACGCGGCACAATCCCGCCCACAAAGTGTGCCGTGAGACCGGCACCGAGCAAACCCGCAAAATCTGCGAGCACAGTCAACAGTGGCAGCGCAACCAGCAGTCCGAAAATGCGGGGCAGCACCAGCATCTCGGCGGGACTCAGTCCCATGGCCACAATGGCGTCGATTTCCTCTGACACCCGCATGGCGCCGATCTCGGCAGTAAAGGCTGAACTGGTACGGCCCGCCACCACGATGGCGGTAATCAGTGGCCCCAGTTCGCGCAGAATCGTCAAACCTGCCAGCTTGGCCACCAGCGCGGTAGCGCCGTAATTCTGGAGCAGATACAGCCCTTGGTAGGCGATAACCACCCCGATCAGGAACGAAAGCAGCCCGATGATCGGAACCGCGTTGACGCCAGTCTGCTCGATATGAGTGAAAAGCATCGGCAATCGCCAGTGTCGACGCTGGGTGAACACCTGCGACCAATGCCCTGCCGTTTCGCCCAGAAACGCAAGATAATCCAGCGCATTGTCGCCCACTTTCACAGCGGCATGCCCGGTGCGCTGCAGGAAGGTGAAATGCGGGCGCGCCAATTTGATATCGCGCGGATCCGGCTGCTCGCTGACCATCGAAAGCAGACTGCGGGTGCCCGCACTCATATTGACGAACTCCACCTCGCGCCCGGCCTGGTGCAGCGCCCGCAACGCCCGGTCGATGAACCAGGCACCCGACGTATCGAGTTTCATTACATCGGAAAAATCCACGGTGAGCGCGCCACTAAGCGGCAGCTTGCGCTGAGCTTCGGCATACGCCTTCTCCAGCGTGGCCGCTGTCCACGTACCGCCCAAGTAGACGGTATTGCCTTCCAGTCGAATCCGGGGACGCATTTCGCTTGCAGTTTCGCTCACCGTGGCTCCTTGACGGGGCTACACTCACACAGCTCATTGTAGCCATTATTACCAGGGGAGCAGAGCAGGCTTGACTAAAGCCGCCGCAAACGTTTTAATAACCTACAGCCGTGGCTGGCGTTGGGCACACAGCGTCGGATCGCGGCTTTCTATTCACGCCCCCACGGCGGCCAGGTAGCTCAGTCGGTAGAGCAGAGGACTGAAAATCCTCGTGTCGGCAGTTCGATTCTGTCCCTGGCCACCATATGAATCATCCTTTCAAGCCGCCAATTCAGCTGCCATAGCGGCGTTCACGGCGTTGGTAAGCGCGGATGGCACGCAGAAAGTCGATGCGCCGGAATTCCGGCCATAGTGCATCACAAAAATAAAACTCGCTGTAGGCCGATTGCCAGAGCAGAAAGCCCGACAAACGCTGTTCTCCGCTGGTGCGGATAATAAAATCCGGGTCCGGCATCCCCGCCGTATAAAGATGTGCACTCAACTGTTCGGCGCTGAGTTCGGCCGCCACCGTTTCCAGCGATCGACCTGCAGCCGCCGCTTCTTCGAGTACCCCCTTGACCGCATCGGTAATTTCTTCGCGTCCGCCATAAGCCAACGCGATATTGAGCAGCATGCCCTTGTGATCGGCAGTGGACAACTCCAGTGCCTCGGTAGCCTCAATCACCCGAGGCGGCAGACGGTGACGTTGGCCGATGATCTTCACCCGCACCTGCTCGGTATCGAGACGCAGGTCATCGAGCAACGTGGCGCTTTCATGCACGAACAGATCGAGCAGATAGCGGACTTCTTCCGGGGCGCGAGAAAAATTCTCCGTACTGAATACGAATAGCGTCACGTGACGTACGTCGTATTCCAGGCACCATTCAAGAAACGTTTTGAGTTTGCGCACGCCGAACTGATGCCCGCGCCGCACATCGAGCCCGATCCCTCGTGCAAAACGCCGGTTGCCATCGAGAATCAACCCGATATGCACCGGCATGGCTCCCGGGGCGAGCCGACTCTCAAGGCGGCGCTCATAGAGCCAGTACAACGGATGAGCCATCACGCGTAAAGTTCGTCGGGCTATCGCTCGCGACACCCATGTTATTCTCGAGACTACAGTCCTCTTGCTCGCTACGTCCTGTTTATTCAAGGCTTCCCGGCTTTCATCCATGGGCCTTATTGTGCTCCTTTGCCGGGCTCACTCAACGGTGACGGATTTGGCGAGGTTGCGCGGCTGATCGACGTCGGTGCCCTTGAGCACCGCCACGTGATACGCGAGAAGCTGCAGCGGAATCGTGTAAGTCACCGGATCCAGGAACACCCCCCGCGCTGCGGGTATTCCGATTACGCGAACACCGGGCCCCTCTTCGATGCCCGCCTGTTCGTCGGAGAAGACGATCAACTCGCCTCCACGAGCGCGCACCTCAGCAAGGTTAGCGCGCAGCTTCTCCAGCGTCTGGTCGTTGGGCGCGACGACGACTACCGGCATCTCCTCGTCCACCAGCGCGAGCGGACCGTGCTTGAGTTCGCCCGCCGGATAGGCCTCGGCGTGGATATAGGAGATCTCCTTGAGCTTGAGCGCCCCTTCGAGCGCGATCGGAAAAGCGGCTCCGCGCCCGAGGAAGAGCGCGTGCTCTTTGGACACGAAGAGTTCCGCGATATTGGCAATCCTGTCGCTTAGAGCGAGCACTGCCTCGACTCTTGCGGGCAGCGCCGTAAGCTCGCGTACGAGTTCGGCTTCGCGCTCCTTCGTGAGTCCGTGCCGGCGGGCAAGTACAACCGTGAACAGCATCAGTGCGGCGAGCTGGGTGGTAAAGGCCTTGGTCGAGGCGACGCCGATTTCGGGGCCGGCGCGCGTCATCAGCACCAGTTCGGAGTCGCGCACCAGCGAGGACTCCGGCACGTTGCAGATGGTGAGCGCTCCGACGTAGCCAAGCGTTTTGGCCATGCGCAACGCAGAAACCGTGTCGAGCGTCTCCCCGGACTGGGACAGGGTGACGAAGAGCGTGCCGGATGGGACGGCCGGACTGCGGTAGCGGTATTCGCTCGCCACTTCGACGCTCACCGGGATGCTGGCGAGAGTCTCGATCAACTGCCGTGCGACGAGGCCCGCGTGATAACTCGTGCCGCAGGCGACGATGTGCACAGCCTGCACTTTTTCGAAGATTTCCGCCGCCGCATGGCCGAAGGCGGCCTCGAGTACGCGCCCCCCGGCAATGCGCTCTTCCAGCGTTTCTCCAATCGCCCGGGGTTGCTCGAAGATTTCCTTCGCCATGAAGTGACGGAATTCGCCCCGGTCGGCGGCGTCGGGGGCGAGCGTGCTTTCCTTTACCGGACGTTCGATCCGCCTGCCGTCAACGGCATGCACGACGACGTCCTCGCGGGTCAGGGTTGCGACATCGCCGTCTTCGAGGAACTGGAACCGGCGCGTAACCGGCAGGAGTGCCATAACGTCGGAGGCGACGAAGTTCTCGCCGATACCCCGGCCGACAACGACGGGACAACCCATGCGCGCTGCGACGAGTATGTCGGGATCCCTGGAGGACAGCGCGACCAAGGCGTACGCACCTTCGAGGCGGTTCACGGTGCCGCGCACGGCCTCGGAAAGCGAGGCGCCGGTCTGCATTTCCCGATGGATGCAATGCGCAACGGTTTCCGTGTCGGTTTCCGATTCGAAGTGGTAGCCGGCTTCGACGAGTTCTGCGCGCAACGCCTTGTGGTTCTCGATGATGCCATTGTGAATGATCGCCACCTCGTCGTGCGAGACGTGCGGATGCGCGTTATTCTCGCGCGGTGCACCGTGCGTCGCCCAGCGTGTGTGCGCGATGCCCGCGCGCGCGAACAAAGGCGATTTATCCAGACGCTTGACCAACTCCGCCACCTTGCCCACTGCACGCGCGCGGCGCAAAGCGCCCGCACCATCGACAACGGCGATGCCCGCCGAGTCGTAACCACGGTACTCGAGCCGCCGCAGGCCCTCGATCAGGATCGGTACCACATCGCGCTCGGCTACGCCGCCGACTATGCCGCACATGTGGACGCTCCGCTGTCTAAGAGGTGAAGAGTGAAGGGTAAAGGGTAAAGCGAAATCTCCGGGCATGCCAATTTGTCGCGAGCAAGTTCGCTCGTACTGACGGGACCCTCAAATGTGCTCTTGTCATAGCGACAGTTCATACTCAACCCTTCTTCACCGGCCGTTCCCAGCCTTCAATTGTAGTCTGACGTGTGCGAGCAAGCACCAGCTTGCCGGGCGGCACGTCCGCGGTCACGGTCGAACCCGCGCCGATGGTTGCGCCTGCGCCGATCGTGAGCGGGGCCACCAACGGGCAGTCGGAACCAATAAAAGCCCCGTCGCCGATCACTGTCTTGTGCTTGTTCGCTCCGTCGTAGTTGCAGGTAATGACCCCTGCACCGACGTTGACCTCGCTGCCGATATCGGCATCGCCAAGATAGGCCAGGTGATTGGCCTTCGAGCCTGCACCCAGACGGGTGTTTTTCAGTTCCACGAAGTTGCCGACATGGGCCGCTTCACCGAGTTCTGCACCTGGGCGCAAGCGTGCGAAGGGTCCGACCACCGAGCGTGCACCTACCTGTGCGTTTTCGATCACGCTGTAGGGGCGCAGTTCCACATCGTCGCCGATCACGGCATCGCGCAGCACCACACCCACGCCGACCCGCACGCCCGCGCCGAGAACAACACGACCTTCGAACAGGCAATTCGGTTCGATCATCACATCGCGGCCACATTCGAGCGTACCGCGCACATCGATCCGCTGCGGATCGATCAGGCTCACGCCGGCCGCCATCAACTCGTCGGCCCGACGACGTCGCAGCCCGGCTTCTGCCGCGGCCAGTTGCGCGCGCGTATTGACACCCTGTATCGCGGCGGAATCGACCGCTTCAACGGCATGCACGGCGATGCCATCGGCTACCGCGAGCGCCAGCGCATCGGTCAGATAGTACTCGCCCTGCACATTGTCGTTACCAATGCGCGGCAACCATTCTCGCAGCCGTGCCACGGGCGCTGCAACCACGCCGGTATTGACCTCGGTAATCGCACGTTCATCGTCGGTAGCGTCACGTTCCTCGACAATGCGCGTGGCCTGTCCGGATGCGTTGCGGATGATGCGGCCATACCCGACTGGATCGTTGAGCCGTGCCGTCAACAGGGCGAATGCGCCTTCCCCGGCACTAGCCGCCAGCGGCGCCAAGGTGTCGGTATCCAGCAGGGGGACATCGCCATACAGGATCAACACGCTGCCCTCTGCCGGCAGATTTGGCAAGGCCGCACGCAACGCATCGGCCGTGCCGCGTCGCTCGGGCTGTTCAGCCCAGATCAGATCGGTATCGGAAAAGGCTTCGCGGATCGCTCGTCCGCCTGCACCATGCACCACGACCACGATACGCTCGGGCGCCAGTTTGCGCGCTGTATCGAACACGTGCGCCAAGAGCGGGCGCCCGGCCAGTTCGGCCAGGACCTTGGGGCGGTTCGAGCGCATGCGCTTGCCCTCGCCCGCGGCAAGAATCACAACATTCAACGACATGGAGCGAACTGCTGCCTCAAATTCGAATTGCACAAGATAACGTATTCCGAGCCTTATCAGTATTCGATCAGTGGATTCTCCGGGCTACGACCGGTGATCCGATTTCGGTCGGGGCGCGCCGCAGGAGCCTTTGGCGTCTTGGATTTGCTGCCTTTTCCCTCTTTCTTCGGTGGTGGTTTGAGATGCTCAAAATCGGGTTTGTAAGCCTTGATAAAGGCATTGCGCAAGACACCGAGGATGGCATCGAAGGTACCGATGTTCTCGTTTTTGATCCGCCCGCTGATCGGAACCTGGGTAGCAAACTGGTTTTTTGAATGGTTTTCGAAAACCCACCCGACGGCCCCGGCGAGCATCTGCCAGGCGACTTCAAACGGATTCTCGTGTTCCTTTTCGACATCCTGCTTCCAGCTGAAAATCTTCATATTGTGCATCAGTGGCTTGGCATAACCGTTTAGTAGCCCATTACGTGCCTTGAGTTGCAACACGAAATCGCCGTGCCCGCTTGCGAAGTCGAGATTGGCGTACGCTCGAACCAGGTTATTTATGTGTTTCAGTTGCATGTTGCGTATTCGCAACCGGAAATTGAAATTATCGAAATTGCCGAATGGATCGAATGACGCCTTGGTATCGAGCGACGCCCCACCCAGCACCTTGGCCGTTGCCGTCAACGTAGCGACACGTTTGCCTTTCTTGTCCCGCACATTGGTCAGATTGAGGATCAGCAGATGCAAATCGGTGGCTTCGATATCCACCTTGGGGTTGGATTCGAAGTTGCGAAAGGTAATTCTGCCACGTTGAACCTCGACTCGGTTGAGATGAATCGGAAGCATCTTGTCGAGTTGCTTGCGCCAATCCACCCCGCTCCCGGTTTGCTTAGCAGCCGGGTGCGACGCGTCGACGAAGTTGAGTCTGGACCTGACGAAAGTCACCTCAGAAACAATGGCGCCATGGAACAACGCACTCCAACTGAGGGATATGTCAATGATGGGTGCGTTCAGCAAAGGAACGGGAACTTTGCCGCTTTTCTTCACGATCTTCAGCCCGTTCACGTCGTAGGCGCCGCGCCAGAGATTCATATCAACATCGGCAACGTGACCACTGTATTGACCCATGTGCGCTAACGTACGGTTGAGATAACTCTTGACGATATAGGGCAACGCAATGCGGAGCCCGATCAGCACTAACAGCACAATGCCAATAACAATGAGCGGACGACGGTATCTCTTTTCCACGAAACCTGTATGTTCCTACGAAGACCTCCTTTAAATATACTCCGCTCCCGGAACCGGCAGCGAAATCGAAAGGGACGTACTGCCGCAAAGGTCATCTGCTACTGCCGATGGGCGGCCACACGCGAGTTGTCGGCTTAGATGAGTCGGTGTCCGCGAAAGGTCAGGAGCCGCGGCGGTTTTGGCGTAGTTCTTCGATCATGCGCAGCTGCGCTTCGGCTTGGATCAGCTCTTCGCGGGCACGGTCCAGATCGATCTCGCCATGTTTGCCGGCGAGGGACTCCTCGGCCCGTTCCTTGGCCGCCTGTGCGGCCTGCTCGTCCAGATCGCGGGCTCGCATCAGCGTATCGGCGAGTACCGAGACCTCGTACGGCTGCACTTCGAGCAGCCCGCCGGTGACGAAAAACTCGCGTTCCTCGCCGCCTTCCAGGCGCACCCGCACCGCGCCCGGCTTGAGCCGAGTAAGCAACGGTGCGTGCTGCGGCAGAATACCGACCTCGCCCATCTCCGCCGGCGCGAACACCATTTCGGCATCGCCATCGAAGATAGCCTCGCTGGCGCTGACGATATTGACGTGAATCGTTGTCACTTACGCGACTTCCTTCGCCTTCGCCACGGCCTCTTCGATACCGCCTACCATGAGGAAGGCCTGTTCGGGCAAGTGGTCGTATTCACCCTCGACAATGCCCTTGAAGCCACGAATGGTTTCGGCGAGCGGCACGTATTTGCCGGGCGTACCGGTAAACACTTCGGCCACAAAGAAGGGCTGGGATAGGAAGCGCGAAATCTTGCGCGCGCGAGCCACGACCTGCTTGTCTTCCTCGGACAATTCGTCCATGCCGAGAATCGCGATGATGTCGCGCAGTTCCTTGTAGCGCTGCAATGTATTCTGCACCGCACGCGCCGTATCGTAGTGCTCCTGCCCGATGACGTTGGGATCGAGCTGACGGCTGGTGGAATCGAGCGGATCAACGGCCGGGTAGATGCCCTGCTCGGCGATCTGGCGCGAGAGCACGATGGTCGCGTCAAGGTGAGCGAAGGTCGTCGCCGGGGATGGATCGGTCAAGTCATCGGCCGGCACATACACCGCCTGCACCGAGGTGATGGAACCGGTCTTGGTCGAGGTGATGCGTTCCTGAAGCTGGCCCATTTCCTCAGCCAATGTAGGCTGATAACCCACCGCCGACGGCATGCGCCCGAGGAGCGCCGAGACCTCGACGCCGGCCAGCGTGTAACGGTAGATGTTGTCGATGAACATCAGCACATCACGGCCCTCTTCACGGAAGTACTCGGCCTGGGTCAGGCCGGTGAGCGCGACGCGCAGACGGTTACCGGGGGGCTCGTTCATCTGGCCGTACACCATCGCCACCTTGTCGAGCACGTTCGAATCTTTCATCTCGTGATAAAAGTCGTTGCCCTCACGGGTGCGCTCGCCGACACCGGCGAATACGGACAGACCGGAATGCTCGGCGGCGATATTGCGGATAAGCTCCAGCATGTTGACAGTCTTGCCAACACCGGCGCCACCGAACAGCCCCACCTTGCCGCCCTTGGCGAACGGGCACAA
>JBOHZI010000039.1:0-13044 GCA_050738295.1 Gammaproteobacteria bacterium | reverse complement strand
TGTTGATCCGGGATTGCATCGGTAGCGCTCGCATAACGCAACCGGTTCTTCAGATATTCGACCCGCTGACGCACCGCTTCATGCCTGTTTCTTTCGTTTCTCGACAGCGTGGCCAACTCTCTGACCTTGTCACCAATTTCGAGACATTCACTCGCCAGCCCGAAATTGGTGTCCTCTACCGGCTTGCGCGAAGCACGCAACGCCATGGCGGCAATTTGATCTTCCCTGTAGAACAGATAAAAGTACTGAGCGAGCGCGATCAGCGCAATATTGATTGCACGCCGGGTCTGGAGGGTAGGACCACGGTGCTGTATAGCTGCTACCGGTGGCTGCGATACAACCGGTGCTTTGGGCGCATTGTTCTCCAGATCCTTTAATTCCCGGGTTGCCTCACTAAGCTGTTTTTCTATGCTTTCGAACTCATTGCTCAAGGCCAGTTTCTCTCCCACCTTGAACGGCTTTTCGCGCACATGCAGATCATAATTAATCCGTTTTTGCTCATCCTGCAACGCTCGCAACCTTGCCTGAACCACACGCTGACGTGCGGCAAACGCTTCATATGCCGCATCCGTAGTTGTTGCCGACGTCTCGCCCGTGCTCTCCTCGATGATACCCGCGTACTTTTCCTGAAACTGCTGCGACAGCGCCATCAGATCGGTATGACACATATCCCAGATTGCGCGTAGTCTGAAATAAAGAATTGCATTTTGACCCCTTTCCGGATCGGCAAGCATCGTTTCCAGCCGCAGAATCCTTTGTATCAAGGCATCACGTTCCGTCTGCACTGTGTCCAATGCTTCGGCATATTCCAGCTCAAGCGTAGAGGGTGTCGCCCTGTCCTGCCTTTTCCTTTTTTCGACCCCGTCCGAATGGGCGGTTTTTTCCTTGGACAAGGGCGCACTATCCAGGTAGGCACGGGTCTGCGCATTCTCGCTCGAGAGTAACCGTTTTCGGATTCTCGAAAACATGCTCATTCCCCCTTTCCCGACCATCCGCTCACGGCATGCCGCCCGCGCTGTTTCGCACCTTAACAAAACTTAGCGAAACACACATTTTATTTCCAAATGATTGATTTATAAACATATTTCAGACGGGTTTCTCTAGCGTTTCGCGAAATGGAAAATTCAATCCTCTATTTCGCAGGAAAAGGCTTCTTTAGCCTGAGAAGACATTGATTTTCAGTCTCAAACCGGGATTGTACACGGCTCGGTTGGCGGCGAGCAGGCAGCATTACAGTATTCCAGCCATTTGTAAAGTAGCATGTTGGCTCGCCAACGCCCCGGCAACCGGGCCAGGGGACGTTTCGGGTAGGCCCAGGCATTGTCGGCGACGGCCTCGGCAAGGCGCGCATCGTGATACAGACGCACCCGTAGATCAGGCACGCTCTCGTCACCGAAACGGTGACTGAGCACCAGATCCAGCGTATAACGCGAACACGATTGCACACTCACCACGAGAGGCGGTAGCCCCGGCAAATACAGAGTCTGGTGCAATGGCAGCCGTCGCGGATCACCCACCAGCCGCAAAAGGCGCTGGTAGTTGCTCTCGTAGATACCCATCAGCTGCGCGAGGGTACGCGGCTTGAGCAAGTCCTTCGGCAATGCAGTGGGCGTAGTGACCATGGTTGACACCATAGCACGAGTCCCGAGTCCTAAGGCAATGCCGGATTCAACCCGCGCTGGTACAGAATCGTCGCGGCGATCTCCTCCACGGAAATCGAGGTAGTGTCAATGACCGGGATGGCATTGGCCGCGAGCAGATCGTACGCCCGACGGATGTCGCGGCGCACTCGCGCCGGTTCCGCATATACCGTACCCGGCCGGCGTTCGTTGCGGATCCGGCTCAACTGCGCCGGATCGATAGTGAGCCCATACAGACGCTCGCGCCACGGCTGAAGGGATGCCGGCAACGCATCGGTGTCGAGTTCGTCCTCGGCAAGCGGATAGTTGGCGGCGAAAATGCCGTATTGCAGCGCCAGATAGAGTGAGGTCGGCGTCTTGCCCACGCGCGAAAGTCCAACGAGGATCACCTGCGCTTCACGGTAACGGTCCGGTTGTAACCCATCGTCTGTTGCCAGACTGAAATTGACGGCATCGATACGGCTCAGATAACCGGTACTGTTGCCCATGCCGTGCGCCCGTCCTGCAGCACGACTGGAGCCGGTACCAAAGGCCTGTTCCAGTCGCGAGAGAAAGGCGGCAAAAAAGTCCAGCACCAGTGCCTCCGATGCGGCGACGATTTCGCGGATGGGCTCATTGACCAGACTGGAGAAAACGACCGGTGTAATGGCACTGCTCGCCGCCTCGGCATTGATTCGCTCCACCGCTTCGCGAGCCTTGATCTCGGTGGTCACAAATGGAATGATGACATTACGGAAATTGAGCGATTCGAACTGCGAAAGCAGACTGTGCCCCAAGGTTTCCACGGTCACACCGGTGCCGTCGGACACGAAAAACACCGTGCGCAGCGCGCGTGAATCAAGTATACCGGGCTCAGTTGGATGAGACATATTTTTCCCGCCGGATGTGAGGGTTGTCGAACCCTGTGGCTTTCAGATGCGCCACGGCTTCGTCGATCATGTCCGGATTGCCGCACAGATACACGATGTCATGCTCGGGATCGAGCGCCAATTGGGCAAGGTGTTGTTGCACGTAGCCATACTGTGCGGCATGCGGATCGCGGCTGAACGAGGGCGCAAAATCGAAATCCATCTGCTCTTCGGAAAAACGCTCGAAATCGGCGCCGAACAACAGCTCTTCCGGATTGCGCACGCCGAGCATGAGCCGTGCCGAATACCCCGGCTCGGCAAGACGACTGGCGAGTTCCGGCAACATGGCCCGGTACGGCGACACACCGGTCCCGGTTGCCACCAGCACATAACGTACCGGCGGCTCGTCACGCAATACGAAGCGCCCAAAAGGCCCGGTCGCCTCAATGCGCGCCGCCGGGCGCAGGTTCGAGAGCACGTTTGTGGCCCGGCCATCCTCCACCGTGGTCACCGCAATCTCGATCTCTTGCGCACTCCCCACCTGCACGGCCGGAGTCGCAATAGAATAGCTGCGCCGCAGTACCATATCTTCCCATGGCAAATGCAGAGTAATGAACTGCCCCGGGGTATACTCGAAGCGAGCCCCGTCCTCGCGGGCCAGGGAAAATTTCATGACTCTCGGTGTGATGAATTCGCGTGAATTCAGGATCAGGTTGAATTTCTGGTGACTCATGCAGTTGTGTGTAAATCGATGAGTATTGTCAACAAGCTATTTTCGCACAGCGCATCCGGTGCCCGGACGACCGCGTTTGTGAGGGCCGCCGTATGCGGGACGATTGTTCTAACCGCCGTTAGCGTCGTCTGGATCGACCGTCCGCTGGCGCACGCCGTAGCCCGTTGGCTACCGCCGAGCCGGCGCATACCAGCCGTGCCCGATCTGCTCATGCCCTTCGTGGCAATCGTCTCCATAGCCATGCTGATGATCTGGGTCTGGACCTGGTCGCGCGGGCGAAGCAACAGCCACATCGGCCATCTCGCGCCGCTGCTGACCCTCGGGATTCCCCTCTCCTTCGGGCTCAAGGCACTGACCAAGTGGATTTACGGGCGCACGGAAACCCGCATGTTTCTGAGTACTTACCATTCCTGCGACTTTTGTCACTGGTTAGACGGTTACGGACCGTATACGGGGTTCCCTTCGGGGCACATGCTGGTGCTGACCACGCTACTGGTGCTGGTCGGCGCCATCTATCCGCGACTGCGCTATTACGCCGCAGCCATCCTGATCGCGCTGGCGTTCGCCCTGATTCTCACCTCCTATCACTTTCTCGGCGACGTGCTGGGCGGCTGGCTCTTCGGCTACTGGCTCGCGCTGATCATCCTGAAGACAGATGCCGCACTGCGTTCGGCAACAGCGCGGAGAACACCTGTCTGAGCCGCGCGCCGATCGCGGTAAACGGCGGCACACCGGCCGCTTGTGCCGGCGCGATGGTCGGGTCCATGTACGCGGCCCAGCTCATCTCGATCTGTAGCGCCTCGACGCCTGCCAGCGTCCCGCCGCTGGCGGTAATCCAGCCGCCCTTGTAGGGATCGTTGCGCGCCACGCTGAAACCTTCCTGAACGTAGGCGGATTCGACCGCGTCGGTCAGCCACGACGCGCAGCTCGCGCCGTCACGATCGCCGAGCATGATCTCGTGCGTCAGCGGGCCGCTCACCCGGTTGGCTGCGGGCGTGACACTGTGCAGATCGAGCTGAATCACACGGCCGTTTTCACGACGGTGCTCAAGCAGTTCGCATCTGGCGGCATGATAAGGATCATAGATGTCACGACGTGCAGCTGCGATCTCGTCATCGGAAGGTGGCTTGGAAAAGACCGGATCGCCATCGAAACTTTCGAGCGGCACCAGGCCCGTCTCGAACCGACCCGGATAGAGCACTTCGCCCGCGGGCGGACGATTGAGATCAATCACGAAACGACTCACTGTCGCCGCGATGACCGTCACCCCCAACGCCGGCAGAAAATCGAACAACAGCGGCACATGCCAGTCGGTCATGGGCAGCGCCCGCATGGCATCGCTCGCGAGCCGCTCGCCGTAGCCCGGCGGCAGCCACGTACCCGCGTGAGGAATACTGACGACGACCGGCAGGGCCGGCGCCTCGGGTTCACGAATAACGAACGGTTTCATTACGTCTCCAACAAATTTTTCACCACCGCATCATAGCGGCTCGCCACGGACGCTCGATCTGTCCACTCGCCGCCTTCTACCTGGCGTTTACCACCCACGTACACCGCGCCGATATCGCTCCGGCTGCCACCGATGACGAGCGCATCCAGCCAGCTTTCCGGCGCATGCCCGAGTAACGGCGCGGCGTCCGGTTCCAACACCACGAAGTCGGCAGCCTGACCGGGCGCAATGCTGCCCACGGGCAATCCCAGTGCCTGCGCGCCGCCCGCACAGGCGCGCTGCCACAGCGGCACACCGAGGCCGTTGGCATCGGAAAACCGGGCACGCGATTCGTCGTTCAGGCGTTGACCGTATTCCAGCCAGCGCAGTTCCTCGACGGCATCGATACGGGCATTGGAATCGGAGCCTATAGCCACGCTGCCGCCGTCTCCCAAATACTGCGCGCCCGGGAACAAGCCGTCACCGAGATAGGCTTCGGTGAGTGGGCACACCACAACCGCGGCGCCGCTTGACGCCACTGCCTCCAGTTCAGTCCGGCTCGCGTGTGTGGCATGGATCAGCGACCAATGCCGATCCACGCTCACTGCGTCGAACAGCGCAGCGATGGGCGTTTTACCCGTGGTGGCAAGACAATCTTCGACTTCGCGACGCTGTTCGGCAATGTGGACATGCACCGGAATGTCATGGCCGAGCACGGCATGCACCGTCTCCAGTGTCGCCGCAAGGGTCTCCGGCGCCACCGCACGCAGTGAATGAAATGCCAGTCCCGGTTCGTGGGCGCGCAAAGCATCGAGCAGGCGCAGGAAATCGTCGAGCTTCTCGTGCACGAACCGCGCCTGCGCCACACCCGGCGCTTGCCCGAAACCACCGCGCTGATAGAGCACCGGCAACAAGCGCAAACGAATGCCGGCATCCTCGGCCGCGTGCACCACCGCCTCCGCCAGTTCGGGACCGTGCGCGCCGTCTACGCCGTGATGCAGGTAATGGAATTCGGCGACCGACGTAAAACCGGCCGCCAGCATTTCGCCATAGGCCTGGCGCGCAATCGCATACAGCGTCTCGGCATCGACCCGTGCCGCCAGTCCGTACATCGCCTCGCGCCAACTCCAGAACGAGTCTTCGCCGCGCCGCGCCTCGCCTCGCCCCGACAGCGCCCGCTGAAAGACGTGACTGTGCGCATTCGGCACTCCCGGCACGGCGAGCGTGCCGTCCCACGGGCCGGTGGAAGGTTCCAGCGCGCGAATCAAACCGTCGGTACCGACGACGATGGCCTGGTCGCGCAGCCACCCCTCGGGCGTCAACAGATAACGGAAATTGAGACGAGTGCTATCCGGCATGACGGTTAACCTGCATTATTCATGAGGTATCGTGTGCGATTGCGGAATTCGCAGCAAGTCAGGCGCCGGACTGGAACGAAAAGCATAGCCGTAGCTATGGTTTTCGTGAAGCCCAAGCCTGACGCCGCGAGAAACCGCAATCGCCACGATAGAGTGGCACGTGCCACAACCTGCACTCCCGGATAGTACCGCGAAACTTGAAAATACTTCATGGCGATCAAAACCTTACGCTGTAGTGCCAGTCGGCCTCGTGAATGATGCAGGTTAGACTATAAGCCTTGCACTATTCTTTCACGGTTGGAGTGTCGTGCACGACCTTCTCGTCCACAACGCGCGCGTTTATCTCGGATTCGGCGACTTCGGCACGGGCAATGCGGTCCCGATAGCGAGTTTCGCCGTCGATGGCGGGCGCATTGCCGCGCTCGACATCGATGCCGACACCCCGGCCCGTGAGCGGCTGGACGCCCAGGGCGCGCTGATCCTGCCTGGCTTTGTGGACTGCCACACCCACCTGTGCTACGCCGGCAACCGCATGGACGAACATGCGGCACGACTGGCCGGCGCGAGCTACGCCGAGATCGCCGCGCGCGGTGGTGGCATCCGCTCGACCGTTGCCGCCGTGGCCGCTGCCAGCGAAGACGAACTGGTGGCACAAAGCCTGCCGCGTCTGCAGGCGCTCGCACGGGAAGGCGTAACCACCGTCGAAATCAAAAGCGGCTACGGCCTCACGCTGGAAAACGAGCTGAAACAACTGCGCGCCATCCGCCGTCTGGGTGAACTCGGCGGCATCCGCGTGGCACCCACCTTCCTGGCCTTGCACGCGCTGCCCGAAGGCATCGAGCGTGAAGCGTATGTGCGTCAGGTCATCGAAGAAACACTACCCGCCGTCGCGGAAGAAGAACTGGCAGAATACATCGACGTATTCTGCGAACACATCGCCTTCAGTGTCGAGGACATGCTGGCGGTGTTC
Organism: Gammaproteobacteria bacterium; assembly: GCA_050738295.1. Classification (GTDB taxonomy): domain Bacteria; phylum Pseudomonadota; class Gammaproteobacteria; order JAKDMP01; family JAKDMP01; genus JBAUSV01. The sequence goes on along the minus strand of JBOHZI010000039.1, from coordinate 6,066 downwards.
GAGCGCGCTCGCGAGTTGGGCCTCGCCTGCCGTGCGCATACGGATCAGTTGCGCAACCTGGGCGGCACGCGGGCGGCTGCCGTGTTCGGCGCACGCTCCTGCGATCATCTGGAATACACCGGCCCCGAAGACATCGCCGCCATGGCCGAAAACGACACCGTGGCCGTGCTGCTCCCCGGTGCCTACTACTGCTTGCGCGAAACCCAGGCACCGCCCGTCACGGCCCTGCGCGAAGCCGGCATTCCCATGGCGCTCGCCACGGACCTCAACCCCGGCACTTCGCCAGTCGCCAGTCCGCTCGCGATCATGCATCTGGCCTGTACACTCTTCCGGTTACACGCGGACGAAGCACTGGCCGGATTCACCTGCCACGGTGCAGCAGCGCTCGGACGAGACGACATCGGCACACTCAAGCCGGGCGCACATGCCGACTTCACATTGTGGGACGTACCCGGCCCCGAATTCTTTGCTTACCAACTAGGCGACATTCAACCCCGTGCCCGCTATTTCGAAGGAGTCTTGCATGACGTTTGAACTGGATGGCCACTCGCTGACCCTCGCTTTGCTTGCAGACAAAACGCCCTCTGCTGCGCTGTCTTCCGGCGCCCGTGCCGCGATGCGAAAATCCGCCGCCATCGTCGGCGAAGTACTCAGCCGCGGCAAAGCCGTGTACGGCATCAACACCGGGTTCGGCGCACTGGCCGGCAAACGCATCGCCGATGCCGACCTGTCCGCCCTGCAGTACAACCTGGTGCGCAGTCATGCGGCCGGTGTGGGCACGCCGCTACCGGATGGCGTGGTGCGTCGGATCATGCTGCTCAAGGCCAATTCGCTCGCAAGCGGCGCCTCGGGCGTCAGCCCGACACTGGTGGATGCCCTGCTCGCGCTGCTGGCCGCCGATGTCGTGCCGGTGATCCCCGAACGCGGTTCGGTTGGCGCCAGCGGCGACCTGGCCCCGCTTGCGCACCTCGCACTCGCACTCATCGGCGAAGGCGAAGCCCGTCACAACGGTACAATTCTCAGCGGCAAGGACGTCACTGCGGCGGCCGGTATCGAACCGCTTGCGCTCGACCCCAAGGACGGGCTGGCACTCCTGAACGGCACCCAAGTCTCTGCGGCTCTCGCCATCGAGGGGTTGTTCGCCGCCGAAAGACTGCTGCGTAGTGCCGTGGTCAGCGGTGCACTGTCCATCGAAGGTCTGGCGGGTTCGCACGCCCCCTTCGACGAACGTATTCACAGCGCCCGCAATCAGCAGGGCCAGGCCATCGTCGCCAGCGCCTTCCGCGCACTGCTCACGGAAAGCACGCTATGGGATTCGCACCAGGATTGCGACCGCGTGCAAGACCCCTATTCCTCACGCTGCCAGCCACAAGTGCTCGGCGCCGTGTGGGACACGCTGGCGCATGCCGCCCGCGTGCTCGAACGCGAGGCGAATGGCACGACCGATAATCCGCTGGTGTTTTCCGACGCCGTAATTTCCGGTGGCAATTTTCATGCCGCCCCCGTCGGTCATGTGGCCGACTATATGGCGATTGCGCTGACCGATCTCGGCAGTCTCACCGAACGCCGCATCGATACTTTCATGCGTGGCGTCAATCCAGCTTTGCCGCTTTTTCTTGCGCCCAAGCCGGGCCTGGAATCGGGCTTCATGCTGTCACACGTTACTGCCGCCGCCCTGGCCTCGGAAAACAAGACGCTCGCCCACCCGGCCAGCATCGACACCGTGCCCACCTCGGCCGGTCAGGAAGATCATGTCAGCATGGCACCGTGGGCAGGACTCAAGCTCCTGCGTGTTGCCGATAATGTCGCCTCCATCATCGCCATCGAACTCGCTGCCGCAGCAGTCGCACTCGACCTGCAGCGCCCGCTCGAAACCACGGCAGCACTCCAGCCCGTGCACGCACTGATCCGCCAACACGTGCCGCGCTACGACCAGGACCGTCGTCACGACCGCGACATTGAAGCCCTGCGCTTACTCGTTACCAGTGGCGAAATCGGAGCCTATCTGCCGCCCTCTGCATGGCAAACCCCCTGGTAATCACAAACCGCTTCACTTGCCGCTCTTCAATGCCAGAACCTTCACAACCTTGCCGTCCTTGACGATGTATTCCTTCACCATTTTGCCATGATCGGTGATGCGCAATGTGTAGCTGCTGCCCTTGGGCGGCAGCTGTCTTACCATCCCAAGCAACCGCCCGGGATTATCGATAGTTTGAACATGCACCGTCCCCGCATAGCACCCAAGGTTGGGACCGCACTTAGTATGGAGCCTTAATATCTGCCGATTGGTTTCGCATGCCAGTGTTTGGAAATGCGTGCCCAGCTTGTCGCGTATGCGGCACACCACCTTGTCCAGATCCTTTTGCGCGAACGAAACCGGCTGCTTGAGGCCCTGCTTGATGGCCTGCAGGATGACCGGCAGGGTCGGTTTCTGGCCGTTAACGATAATCGGACTCAGTTGCGTCTCGGCCTGCTCCACCGGATTTACTGGAGTCGCTTGCTGCGGAGCGGATGACTGCTGGCCGGATCCGGATGCAAACGCCAAGGATGTCCCTGGCCATGCCAGAAAAACCACACAAGATGCAACCAAGACACTGAAATTAATAGATATTCTACTCACATCAACACCCTCACTGACTTTGCTTCTCTCGTTGTTATACCACTGACAACTCTGAGCCGCAAACGGCACAGGATCGATTTCCCCGGATTCACCCGTTATCTCTCTTGGCGGCGACAGCGTGTAGCGCGTGTAACAACAGCGCCGAAGCAAAGCGGAATCCGTCGATGGACGCGCTGGATGGGCGTCCTGCTCGGCCCTGCGCCAAGCGACAGCAAACGCGAAGATGGGGCTCACCTGATGCCACCGATTACGCTCCTGAACCGTCTATGCTGTCATTGCGGAGTCGTTAACGACGGTTAACCGTATTCAGTGCACGGTTGTCCACACCGAGCGCGGCCTCGTGTAGAGCTTCGGACAGGGTCGGATGCGCATGAATCGTGCGCTGGATATCTTCGGCGCTGGCCCGGTATTCCATCGCGAGCACGGCTTCGGCGATCAACTCGGAGGCAAACGGCCCCACGATGTGTACGCCGAGGATCTCGTCGGTGTTCTTGTGGGCGATCATCTTCACCATACCCACCGCCATGCCGAGCGCCTTGGCACGACCATTGGCGGCAAACGGGAAGCTGCCCGTCTTGATCGGCACGCCGGTCTTCTTCAATTCCTGTTCGCTCTTGCCGACCCAGGCCACTTCGGGCGCGGTGTAAATGATCGACGGCACGGCTTCGTAATTGACCTCGGCCACTTTGCCCGCGATCAGATCGGCCACCATCACACCTTCCTCGCTCGCCTTGTGCGCGAGCATCGGGCCGCGTACCAGATCGCCGATGGCCCACACGCCTTCGACGCCGGTAAAGCATTCCTCGTCCACTTCAACGAAGCCGCGCTGATCGAGCTTCACGCCGGTCTCCTTGCCGAGCAGACCTTCGGCATAAGGACGCCGACCGACGGCGACCAGCACCTTGTCCACCTCCAGCGTTTCCTTGCCCTTGCCGGTTTCGTAGGTGAGCGTGATGCCATTCTTGCCCTTCTTGGCGCCGGTCACTTTCGTGCCCATGCGAATATCGAGGCCTTGGCGCTTGAACAGCTTTTGTGCTTCCTTGGCGACTTGAGCATCAGCCATCGGCAGAAAGTCGTCGAGCGCTTCGAGGATGACTACTTCACTGCCGAGACGCCGCCATACGCTGCCCATTTCCAGACCGATGACACCGGCGCCGATCACGCCGAGACGCTTAGGGACTTTGGTAAATTCCAGCGCATCCCAGGAATCGACAATATCCTTACCGTCGAACGGTAGCGGCTTGAGTTCCACCGGCACCGAACCGGCGGCAAGAATCACGTTCTTCGCCGTCAACGTCGTCTTCTTGCCATCGAGACCTTCAACCGCGACCTTGCCGCCCTTGTCGAGACGCGCCGTGCCTTCGTAAGCGGTCACGCCATTCGCCTTGAATAGCTGCGCAACGCCGCCAGTGAACTGGGTCACAATGTCGGCGCGGCGTTTTTGCATGGTCGCGAGATCCAGATCGACCTTGCTCACCTTGATGCCGAAATCAGCCCATTCATGTCCCGTGCGCTCGTACAACTCGGAGGATTCGAGCAGCGCCTTGGACGGAATGCAACCGGCATTGAGGCAAGTGCCTCCCAACGCGGCCTTGCCATCATGGTTTACCCACTTGTCGATGCAAGCGGTTTTGAGGCCGTTCTGCGCGGCACGAATCGCGGCAATGTAGCCTCCCGGGCCACTGCCGATGACAATAACGTCAAAACTCTCACTCATCCTCTGCTCCCGTCAAATTGGAAATAGGAAACGCCGCTCATTAAATGTCGATCAACAGGCGTGCCGGGTCTTCCAGCGCATCCTTGATGGCCACCAGGAAAAGCACCGCGTCCTTGCCGTCGATAATGCGGTGATCGTAGGTGATCGCGATGTACATCATCGGCCGGATCTGCACTTCGCCATCAACTACCATCGGACGCTCCTGGATCTTGTGCATGCCGAGAATCGCGCTCTGTGGTGGATTGATAATCGGCGTCGAGAGCAACGAACCGAACACGCCGCCGTTGGTCACGGTAAAGGTGCCACCGGTGATGTCCTCGAGCGCGATCTTGCCTTCGCGCGCTTTTTGCGCGTACCCGACAATCTGCTGTTCCACCGCTGCAAACGACAGTTGATCGCAATCGCGCAGCACCGGCACCATCAGTCCGCGCTCGGTCGACACCGCCACGCCGATATCCCAGTAATCGTGATAGACAATGTCGTTATCCTCGATCGAGGCATTCACGATCGGGTGTTGCTGCAAGGCTTTCACTGCGGCCTTGACGAAGAAAGACATGTAGCCAAGGCGCACATCGTGCTGTTTTTCGAATTTTTCCTTGTAGCGCTTGCGAATCTCCATTACCGCACCCAGATCCACCTCATTAAACGAGGTGAGCATCGCGGTGGAAGTCTGCGATTCGATCATGCGCTCGGCAATGCGAGTGCGCATGCGCGACATTGGCACGCGGCGTTCCTCGCGGGCGCCTGTCGGCGAGCTCGGCGCGGGCGCCGACTTCTCCGGCGCCGGGGCAGCCGCCTTTTTCTGTTCGCCACCGCTCTCCAGGAAACTCAGCACATCAGCCTTGGTCAGACGGCCATCGCGACCCGAGGCGGAAATCGCGGTCGGATCCAGATCGTGTTCTTCCACCAGCCGCCGCACTGAAGGCGACAACGGCTTGTCCGCTTTCTGCTCCTTGTCGGGCGCAGATTCCTTTTCGGGCGCCGGCGCTTCGGTCGATTTCTTCCCGGCTTCTGATTTGGATGCTGGCTCGGACTTGGGCTCTGGCTCTGGCTCTGGCTCTGGCTCGGATTCCTTGGCCGGCGCCTCTCCCTCCTCGATGATCGCAATCACCTCGTCGGCACCTACCGTTGCACCGTCATCGGCCTTGATCTCCTTCAACACACCCGACACGGGTGCGGGAACTTCCAGCACCACCTTGTCGGTTTCAATATCGACCAGATTTTCGTCGCGCGCGATGGCCTCGCCCGCTTTCTTGTGCCAACTGACCAGCGTTGCCTCGGTCACGGACTCCGGCAACTGTGGAACCTTGATTTCAGTGCTCATTTCGACTCCAGTTTTTTCACTTTGCTCCGGGCCTGACCCCGAGTGCTAAGACCTAACGCGTCTTCGACCAACGCCTGTTCCTCGGTTCGATGTTTGCTCCCGTAGCCGGTAGCCGGTGCAGCCGAGGCTTCGCGTCCCGCATACACCAGGGTTTGGCGACGATTCAGGGGTTCCTGCAAGCGATGCCTGATCTGGTACCAGGCCCCCTGATTTTCCGGTTCTTCCTGACTCCACACGATTTCGCGGGCCTCGCGGTACTGCGCCAGCACGGCCGCATATTCCTCGCGCGGGAACGGATACAACTGCTCAATGCGCACAATGGCGACATCGTCTATTTCCTCTTTTGCCCGCCGATCCGCGAGCTCGTAATACACCTTGCCGCTGCAGAACACCACACGCTTGACA
>JBOHZI010000038.1:0-13075 GCA_050738295.1 Gammaproteobacteria bacterium | reverse complement strand
GTTGCCGATAATATTTTCGATTTGGCTCATGAGACATTCGCTTCCGAGGTTTTCGAGGAGCTCGTCAAGTCTGAGCATGTTCGTGTTGAGCGGATTCTTTCGAAGGGGCATGCTTCGCCGGAATTCGGTTGGTATGACCAGGACGAGAATGAGTGGGTCATCGTTTTGCAGGGTGGTGGCAGGCTCACGTTTGAGGATGGAACGGAGGTTGAACTCAGTGCAGGCGATTACATCAATTTGCCTGCGCATAAAAAACATCGGGTGACCCGGACGGATCCGGAACAGGTGACTGTCTGGTTGGCTGTGTTTTATAAGTAGGCTGCAACAACCCGCTTTTCTCGTCATTCCCGCGAAGGCGGGAATGACGAAAAGGTGGGTACGTGCTTTTTCCGCGCAGCGGCGGGCGAAGGTCGGTATGACGTGATAAATCAGGGCGCTGTGTGCCAGATTATTCTTCGTTGTCTTTTTCGGGGGCGGTTATGGTGCGGGCGGTGCGCCCGATACGTTTGACGTCCACTTCGTCCTCGGCGTTGCCGATTTGCAGGTCCTGAAAGCGGCGAGCGGAGACGAGAACGCGCGATTCCAGCGTGCCCACGGATCTGTCGTAGGCGTCCACGGCCTGGTTGAGGCGTTGGCCGACTGCACTCCAGTGTGATGCGAGGTTGCCGATGCGGTCGTAGAGTTCCTTGCCGAGCTTGGCGATGTCTTGCGCATTGCGGGCCAATGCCTCCTGACGCCAGCCGTAGGAGACGGCCTTGAGCAGGGCGATCAGCGTGGTCGGGCTGGCCATGATGACGTGCTTTTCGGTGCCGTATTCGATCAGGCCCGGGTCCTGCATGAGCGCCGCAGAGAAAAAAGCCTCGCCGGGAACGAACAGCACGACGAATTCGGGCGCGGGGTTGAACTGGTCGAAGTAGCTCTTGCTGCTGAGTTTGGTGATGTGGTCGCGTACCTGTCGTGCGTGGGCGACGAGGTGTTGCTTGCGGGTGGCATCGTTATCGCTTTCGATCGCTTCCAGATAGGCTTCGACCGGCGCCTTGGCATCGACCACGATATGTCGTTCTCCGGGCAGGTGCACAACCATGTCCGGTCGCAAGCGGCCGTCTTCGGTGGTGGTTGAAACCTGTTCTTCGAAGTCGCAGTGTTCGCTCATGCCGGCCATTTCCACCACGCGCTTCAATTGCACTTCGCCCCAGCGGCCACGCGTCGCGGGCTGACGCAGGGCTTTCACCAACTGTGAAGTCTGGTCGCGTAGATGCGGGATGTGGTCGTTGACGAGCGAGCGCACCTGTTCGCTCAGTTCCCGGTAGGCGCCGACCCGGCTTTTTTCCAGATCGTTGAGCTTGGTATCGAACTTTTCGAGTCGTTCACGGATGGGCTGCGTCAGTTGTTCGATGGCCTTCTGCCGATTGCCGAGATCGTCCTTCGCGCCTTTCTGGAACGATTCCAGCGAGGTTCTTGCGAGTTTGAGGAATTCCTCGTTGTTGGATTTGAGCGCCTCCGATGATAATGCCTTGAAGGCATCCGACAGGTTGACGCGTGCCTGTTCCACCAGTTTCAGTTTTTCTTCCGATTGCCGGCGTTCCTGTTCCAGACGTTCCTTCAGTTCGGCTTGGCTGGCACCAAGCTGCGAAACTTCCACGCGTTTGGCTTCCAGCGCGTGTTCGCTCTGTGTGAGGCGTTCGCGTAGTTGTGTGGTGTCGGATTGGGCGATTTTCAGATCGGTTTGCGTTTGCGCCGACTCGCTTGCACCATCGCGCTGGCCAGCCTGGTAGCAGCTACGGGCGAGTATGAACCACGGCACGCTGGCCGCGGCTACGCCAATGCCAATTCCGATGAGTAATTCGATCCAGCCGTTCATGGGTTCTTGCGTTAAGTATTCTTGTGAGTATAACGGCCTTTATGGAGGCGGGATGGATCCCGCGTCAATTTCAAAATGGCCTCGGGAGTTTTTACTGTTTTCGAATCCGGGTCCCTGGTCGGTCAACCCCATACGTTTGGCTTTTTTGCGTTCGGCCTCGAGGGCTTTCTTGTGCCGCTCGACCAGAGTTCGCTCCACCGGCGTGAGTTTGGGGTCGCGCAGAATCAGGCGCAGCTGAATGATGGCGCTGTGAAAATCGCCAACCAGGTTATAGCCATAGGTCATGGCGCGCAGGGCGAGCGTTTTGTCACCGGTCTTGTTGGCGGCAATTGCAAGCAACTGATACAGATCGGGATCGAATACGGACGCGTCGGGATCCATCAACGGTTTTAGAACTATCACCGCCTTCGATGCCTGGTTGGCGTTGATCAGCGCACGCGCATAGGCGCCGGTAACCGCCAGATTCTCAGGGTAAAGGACGTGGTCCTGCGCGAGCGAGTCCAGCCCGGCCTTGTTCTGTTTGGCGGCGAGTAGCGATTCGGCCAGGCCGAGTTGCAATGCAATATTGTTGGGATGTGAGTTGGCCAACGGCCGAATCAGTTTCAGTGCGCGCTTGCCGGAGTCCAGGCGATTCAGACACAGCACCATGCCGTACACGGCAGCTTTGCGATACCATGGGTTGGTCTCGGTTTTGACTTGGCCTTCGAACCAGGCCAGCGTGCCAGCCAGATCGTCGGACGTCAGTACGCGGATGCGTGCCCGCATGAGAGCGTAGTTAGGATTTTCCGGCAAGGGGTGGATGTGCAGGTCCTTGGCGCGGTTTTCGGCTTCGGCTATGCGGGTAATATCCAGGGGGTGATTGCTCAGGAACTGCGGAAGCTGGTAGCCGACAAGACCGGCTTGGCTTTCCATGTATTTGAAAAAATTGACCATACCCTGCGGCTTGAAGCGTGCGCGGGCAAGAATCATGATGCCGACCCGATCCGCAGCAAATTCATGGGCGCGCGTATAGTTGATTCCGCGCTGCATGCCGACGCCAATGCCTCCCATGACAGCACCCACACCAATGCCGGGCGCAGCCACGGCCGCGGCTATACCGCCGAGCAGCAAGGCTAGATCGACCAGGTTGTTATAGGTGGCGTCGGCCATCTGTCGTGCGATATGTCGCAGCGATACGTGCGCGGTTTCATGCGCCATCACGCCCGCCAATTCGTCTTCGCTCTGGGTCGCTAGTATCAGGCCATAGTTAACGCCCACGAACGCGCCCGGCAGGGCAAAGGCGTTGATGTCCGGATCCATCACGACGAAGTAGTGATAGGGTTCATCCGGGCCTTGCGCGACCGAGGATAGCCGATGGCCCACATAGTTCACATAGCTTTCCACCAATGGGTCGTTAAGTACTCCGTCCTCGCCCTGAATCAGGTGGAAAATCTGCTCGCCCATGAAGTGTGCTTTCCACAGCGGCAGCGCGACGCCGCCCGCGATGCCCAGTTGGGGTAACGAGTAATCGGTTGCGGCAGCGGAGGTTGCGGACAGGGCGGCTGCCGTGGTGTCCGCAGCCGAAGCGGCGCTGGGCGCTCCTGCATACGCGGCAACGTTCGCGAGCAGACAGCAGGAGAAGGTGGCGAGAGCGGTTAGGTAACGCACTGGCTAATTTGACCTCCGCGTGATGCAAATTACGTCGGGTTTCGTACCATCTTACGTGGCAATCGACCGCGTGCTGCCTGCCAGGCTGTGAATACGCGGCGCGGATCGCTGCGTTGCGTGGATACGCGGGCGGTGCGACCGGTGCTTTTGCGCCAGGCGAGGGCTGCGAGTACACGCAAGGGCGCTGGTGCCGTGCCGGCCATAGGGCATTCGGCGGCCAGCTGATTTTGCGCAGCCGAAGCGATGCTTTGACGAGCTTCTTGATCGAGCCCGCTCGCAGCCAGCAGGCGTGTCAGTCCGATCGCAGTACCCAGCGATGCGTAGTCTTCGACTGGTGCGGATGCATCGCCGAACAGCCGCGCAAGGACCACAGTTAAACGTGCAAGTCCGCGTTCGGCGCGCATCTGCGCGGTGGCGAGGTCGGTCACCGGTCCTGCGAGCAGGATCAATTCCATGCCGGTGACCAGGTCGCTGAGCAGGAGATGTGATGTATCGGCATTGTCTTCAGCAAGCATTTTCGTTACAGGATGGCTCGCGCTGCCGGCGTCCAGGCGTTCCAGTTCGTCGCGCCACCAGGCGAGTTTGGTACGCGCGATATTGAGCTCACGGAAGCGAGTGACGATGGCTTCCAGCTCGACGAAGAGTGCCGCGATGGCGCGCACGCTGCCCCGCATCTCATGCGGGGAAAACAGCACGGCGAAGTAGAGGTCGTCGGCAGGGTCGGCGAGGCGCTCATTGCACCAGCTCCTGGTGCTGGGTGCGTCGGACTGCATCACGCCGTAGCGGTGTTGGCTTGGAGGGAGAGCACGAAGCTGCGCAGAGCGGCGACCGAGCCCGCGTAGCAATCCGGCTGCCAGGCGCGCACGGTGGTCTCGTCCGGCGCATAACCGAAGCCGACGATGGCGATGAGCATGCCGGCCGCCTGTGCCGCGCGCACGTCGATTTCGGCATCGCCTACATACAGTGTTTCCTGAGCAGCAACGCCCGCGATTTCGCAGGCATGCAGCAAGGGCAGAGGGTCGGGCTTTTTTTCGGCTACGCTGTCGCCGCCCAATACGCAGACGGGCGCAGGCGTGAGTTTCAGAGCGTCGACGATCGGACGTACCAGTGACACCGGTTTATTGCTTGCCACGCCCCAGAGTAGATCGTGCTCGGCGAATTCGGCGATGAGTGTATCGAGCCCGGCGAAAACGCGGGTGTGTACGGCCGGCCGTTCGCCGTAGTGGGCGAACAGGCGTGCCGAGAGTCGGTCGATGTCGGCCTCGCTCGCATCACCGTCGAAACTCGAAGCGAGGAGTTTGCGTGCACCCGAAGACACTAGCGCACGAACCTGCGCCACCGTGAGCGGAGGTCGGCCATCCTCGGCCAGCGCGAGATTGGTGGCGAGCGCGATGTCCTCGGCCGTGTCGGCCAGCGTGCCGTCCAGATCGAACAGAACCAGTCGCAAACTCATGCGGCGATCTTCCGATACGCAGCCAGGTAATTGACGTCAACGCGTTCGACCAGGCGCGCCTGTTTGCGCCACGGCTCGTAGTGCAGGCCCGCGGTTTCGATCAGTTCCAGTCCCGCAGCGCGGGCCCAGGTGTCGAGCTCGCTGGGGCGGATGAAGCGGGTGTAGTCGTGCGTGCCGCGCGGGATGAGATTGGTCAGGTATTCGCCACCGACGATGGCGAGTAGCCAAGCGCGCGGCGTACGGCTGAGGGTGGAGAAGCAGACGACGCCGTTCGCTTTCAGCAGAGCCGCGCAGGCCGCGACGATGGAGGCTGGATCGGGTACGTGCTCGAGCATTTCCATGCACGTCACGAGTGCGCACGATCCGGGACTCTCGGCAGCCATATCTTCGGCCGCGATGTGGCGGTATTCGACCTGGATTCCCGACTCGATACCATGCAGGCGTGCCACTTCGAGCAGGGAATCGGCCAGATCAATGCCGGTGGTGTGGGCGCCGGCGAGAGCCAGCGACTCGCTGAGGATGCCGCCGCCGCAGCCGACATCCACCGCTCGCGCTCCTTTTAAAGCAGCGTGGCGCTGAATGAATTCGAGCCGCAGGGGGTTGAGTTGATGCAGGGTGCGGAATTCGCCGTCCACGTCCCACCAGCGCGAGGCGAGCGCGTCGAAATGGGCGAGTTCGGCGTTGTCGGCATTACGTTCGGTCATGGAGCGGTCTCCCGGATGCGCGCCCCCCAGGTATCGAGGCGCGAGCGTAAATCGTTTTCGTCGAGACCGATGACGTTGCCAGCCTGCACACGCCGTTCGCCCGCCACCCACACATCGCTCACGTCCTGCGCCGTGCAGGCATACACCAGTTGCGAGAGCGGATCGTGGACGGGATGCAGGCGCGTGGCCGCCAGGTTCACCGCTGCGAGATCCGCCCACTTACCGGGCGTGAGGCTGCCGATCTGAGTCTCCAGGCCGAGTGCGTAGGCTCCACCGAGGGTGGCTGCATGCAGCGCGGCGGATGCGTCCAGGGCGGTGGGATCGTTCGCGACACCCTTGGCGAGCAGGGCGGCAGTGCGCATCTCGCCGATCAGGTCAAGGTCGTTGTTGCTTGCCGCGCCGTCGGTGCCGAGGGCGATGTTCACGCCGGCCTCCTGCAGGCGCTTGACGGGGCAGAATCCGCTGGCGAGCTTGAGGTTGGATTGGGGGCAGTGAATGACGCTCGCCTTGTGCCGGGCCAGCATTTCGATGTCCGCGTCCTCCACCTGCGTCATGTGTACGGCGGCAAAGCCGGGGCCGAGCAGACCGATTTCGAGAAGGCGCGCCAGCGGACGAGCGCCGTGGCGTTCGAGGCTATTACTGACTTCCTGCGCCGTTTCGTGCAAATGGGTCTGCACCGGCAGGCCGATTTCGCCGACGTAGCTTGCGATTCTGGCGAGCGTCGTGTCATCCACCGTGTACGGCGCGTGCGGGGCGAACATGAAGGAGACGAGCGGGTGCGCGCGGTATTTGTCGTTGAGCTCGAGCCCCTTGTCGAGGTACTGCTGCGCATCGGCGGCATAGTTGCTGGGAAAACCGATCACGATGATGCCGGAGACGATGCGTTGCCCGAGCTCCAGCGCGGCATCGATGGCGGCGCCGGGGAAGTAGTACATGTCGGCGAAGGTGGTGGTGCCGCCGGCGAGCATTTCCGCACACGCGGCCAGCGTGCCGTCGCGCACATACTCCGCGCTGACCCAGCGCGTCTCGGCGGGCCAGATGTGATTCTGCAGCCATGTGTCGAGCGGCATATCGTCGGCATAACCACGGAGCAGCGTCATCGCGGCATGCGTATGGGCGTTCACCAGCCCCGGGATCAGCAGATGCGTGGACAGATCGACGGTCTGCTGCGCCTCGATGCTGCGCTCGGCTTCCGCCGTGGGCAGCACCGCCACGATGCGGCCATCGGTCACGGCGAGCGCATGATCGGGCAACAGTTCGGGCGGATTCACCGGCGCGACCCAGCGCGCCTTGATCAGGAGTTCGGCTTGCATTCGGCTAATTATAGGACCTGGAGATGAACCAAACTAGAATCTTCGGCCGCCGCCATTCAATTTCAGCATACGTGCGATGACGTGATCGCCGGTGGCTTCGTGCACGAGCGCGAGCAGCACGTGACCACTCCAGTACACAATCACCACCCAAGCAAAGAACACATGCAGATTGTCGAAGATATTGCCTACCCCGGAGTGTGTGTCATGGATACGGATCAGCACATAAATGCCGATGCCGAAAGCCGCAACTGCAGTGAGGGCAAGCAATCCCAGTCCGTGGATCAGTGCCGGCAGACCGGGGCGAGCGCCGCCAGCAGGCGGGCGTCCACGCAACAGACCGCGCAGATCGTCGCCGACGGCACGCAGCGCCGGCGCGTGCAGGGGTACAAGATGCGTGAGTTGTTCGCGCTCGCGTGTAAACAGCCACAGCCAGTGCAGTAGCACCAGGGCTGCGATGGTGAGCCCGATCAACTGATGGGACAGGAACAGTTCGGGCGTATGTTTCGGGCTCATTGTGAGCCCGATGACGAGCTGAGTCGTGACCAGCACGGCGACGGTAAAATGCAACCGCCGGATCGCGGGACTGAAACCGGGAGCGGGACGCACCTCGTTCATGTGATCGACTCAGGTGACGACTCGACTCATACTAGCAAACCAGCCCCTTGGCGGGCCCGGACTTAGTGAGGGTGCGTCCTATTGCGGTGGGCAAAGTCCTATACTGCAAATGATAGATTGCACCGCACGAGGGTCATGAGCCGAACCCGGGGACAGCGCATGGTTATGACGAGAGCCCGTCGGGCTCTCGCTGCTGCCGGCCTACTGGGTCTATTGGGCTTGTGCCCGTTGCGGGCCGCGCAACTCCCGGGCTTGGCTCCTGCAACCGACACTCTCTGGACTCGGTGCACGCCCGATTGGCAGACGGGGAGGTGCCTCGATGCGGGGGCGTCCTTCCGCTTCAGCTTGCAAGTGCCGCCCTTCGCTACGGAGCCCGAGAGCCTGTGCCAAGAGCCGCCCTGTGCGCTGGCCGATGTGACGGCACCGGCTGTGGGCTCTACCCAAGCAGGCCCGGCGGCGTCTGGGTCGAACCGGCCCTTTGCCGCCACCTCCGGGCCCGGCAACCGGGTGGGCTACTACGTTCTGGGCGCGATCCCGGTGATTGTCGGCGTGGGCGGTCTGCTCGGTATCGATCATCGACTGCACTACGACAACACGGGCATATGGAAACGCAGCGACCAGAAAGACCTCGAGTACGGCGTGATCGCCGCCGAACTCGCCGGTGGTCTGTACTTCGGCGGTCAGAGCCGGATCGGGCGCACCTTCTGGCAAAGCCTCGACGCCTCCGCCTTCTCGGCGATCGCCGTTCAGGCCCTCAAATACACCTTCAGCCGCGCCCGGCCCTCTCAGTCGGCGAGCCCTGGATACTGGTTTCAGGGCGGCTGCTGTCAAAGCTTTCCGAGCGGGGAGGTGACGCTGCAGGCCAGCGTGGTGACCCCCTTCATCCTCGAATATCACACGCAGCATCCCTGGGTGTGGGCGCTCGAAGCGCTGCCGCTCTACGATGCCATCGCGCGCATGAAAACCCAGGGCCATTGGCAGACCGATGTGCTGGCCGGCTGGGCGCTCGGCACCGCCTTCGGTATCTTCGCCCACCACCGCAAGATGCCGTTCATCCTCGGCTTCATGCCGCACGGGATCGTGGTGGGTTGGAGCACGAGTTTCTAGGCGCTATGATTAGCCAGGCACGGTGGCAGTGCTAGGCCTCCGCAAAGGCGCTACTATAAGAACGGGCTCATTCTTGAGGAGAGTTGCCATGAAACCACTATTGAAAATTCTCACTGTCGCCTTGGTGGCGGGGGCCTTTTCGGTCGCCGCGTTTGCCGCAAGCTCGGCAAGACAGGAAATCGCCACGGCGATTGAACATGCCGGCTACGCCGCACAGGCGAATCAGGTGGCCAAGGTGCACCTGCACCTGCATCATGTCGTCAATTGCTTGGTCGGAAAGCATGGGAAGCAGTTCTATGCACCTGCCGGCGATCCCTGTAAGGGCATGGGCCGTGGAGCCATCAACGACGCCGGCGCGCACACCGCGCTTAAGGCTCGGCTGGAAAAGGTTCTGAATATGGCGGAGCGCGGTCTGTCTGAAAACAAGCTGAAGAATGCGAAGGCATCGGCGCTGCACGTCAAGCGGATGCTGAAGAGTGTGCAGGGGTCAATGAAAAAATAGGCAGGCTCTAGCCACGAATTTCGATATGTCTGCGGACCTTGCTTACGTCGAGGCCGGCGGTAGGGAGTTGGCGGTGGCGGCCGGCTTGTATTTTGCGTATTTTTTGAGCAGTGCCTGGAAACGCGGGTCTTTGCGGATCGGGTCCCAGGCCGGGTCTAGCCACAACAGCACGGGCGAGTAGCTGTAGCCGATGCCGGGGGTGGCGAGCGCCTTTTCGAGCAATGGCACGGCGAGATCGGGGCGGTGGGTCTGGGCGTAGAGATTGGCATTGAACTCCATCACTAGGGGGTCGTCCACCTGATTGTCGGCGTGGGCGATGAGCGCCTGCGATTTTGCGATGGCGGCCAGACCCGCCGCCGTGTGGCCGAGGCCCAGTTCGGCATCGGCGATGTTGCCCCAGACGAAGCTCTCATTGCGGGCGCTGCCGGCCTGGGCCTTGAGTTGGGCGCGGGTGAGCGGTAGCGCTTGGGCGTACAGCGCTCGGGCGCGTGCATGGTCACCCGCCAGCAGGTAGAGATCGGCCTGCTGCAGCGATTTGGGGCCATTGAGATACGAAAAGTTGTCCGGCGTATCGGGAATGCGCGCAAGCAGCGCAAGCGCCGCGCGGTACTTGCGCTGGTAGGTCAGCAGACTCACCCGTTGCCCTTGCAGCGACGGGTCGTCACCCTGCACCGCGGCCAGGGCGCGGGTTACATCGCCGCTGGCGAACAGGATGGCGTAGGAGTGTTGGAGCCTGGCATTGATATTCTTCGGATCCAGCGCCAGCGCACGGCGGAATGCAGTCTCGGCCTCGGTGTAGAGGCTAGCCATCATGTACGTCGCGCCCAGCTCGAAGGCCAGTACGGTGTTACGCGGATCGCGTGTGAGCGCCTGTTGGAGCGCGGCGATGGCGGCATCGAATCGGCCTTGGCGACGCAGCACGTAACCGCGGCCCAGTAGGGCAGCGGCGGCGTTGGGGCGTAGCTTCAGCGCGGCGGCGAAGGCGGTGAGGGCGGCGGCATAATCCCGCTTGCCCCAGTAGTCGCTGAAGCCGATGGCAAGATGCGCTTCGGCCAGATCCGGTTGCAGCGCGAGTGCCCGCTTGGCCTGGGCGCTGGCATCGGCGCGGAGTTGCTGGACGTTCTTGCCACCACCGCCGAACCAGGCGAGAAAACTTTCGGCGTAAGACAGGCGCGCCCGCGCCAAGGCGAATTCGGGGGCCTTGACGATGGCCTGGCGATACAGGGGGATCGCCTGCTTCCAGGCGGCCGTGTCGTAGTCGATTGCGCCCCGATTGCTGAAATATTCGGCACGCAGGAACAGATCGTTGGCGGCTGGATCGGAGCTGAGCGCGGTGGTGAGGCGTTTCGTCTCTGCGGGTGAGAGCCTGGCCTTGAGTGCCGTGGCGATCTGCTCGGCCACCTCGCCTTCGACGCTGAATACGTTTTTCAGCGTGCGGGTATAGCTTTGGCCCCAGATGTGGCTGTCGGTCCTGGCATCGATCAAGCGTACGTTGATCAACACTTGATTGCCTGATTTCTGCACGCTACCTTCCAGCAGCGTCGCCACACCGAGCTGCTGGCCGACGAGGGTCAGGTTCTTGGGGTGGCTGCCGTACTGGAGCGTCGAAGTGCGCGAGATGACCTTGAGATCGCCGATGTCGGCGAGTTTGGTCAGGATCAGTTCCTGCATGCCTTCGGCGAAATAGGCGTTGCCCTTGTCGGTGGAAAGATTCTCGAACGGCAGCACGGCAATCGATTTGGTGGGGGCGACGCTCGCCGGAGCGGGCGCGGCCACGGCGTTGACGGGCACCGCCGTCACCATCCCGGCGTTTGGCTGCGATTTGATGCTCAGTCGCCACGCGAGTACGCCAACAGCTACCACCAGGATGGCGATGATGACAAAGTCGAGCTGGCGTCTGACCCGCCGTACAACGGTCTCCGGGCGCGCGTTTTCGGAGTCTGCGGACTCAGTGCGTCGCACACCTTCGGGCGTCATCTCGAAGGCCCATGTGAGCAGCAGTGCCACCGGAAATAAAATGACAAAAACGCCGATCAGCACCTTCAGCACCCAGTGCGGGGCGTCGAAGGTGGGTAGAACGATGGAGGCAAGTTGCAACAGCAGCCACGCTGTGACCGCATAGGCGATAGCCACGCGGTATACGTGACGGCGTTTGAGTTCGGCCAGGAACTGACTCATTGTCCCGCTCTTCCCGACGTTAACCGAACCGGGTAAGGGCATTGTATATTAAGGAGCCTCTGCATTGATCAGGGTTTCCTGGAGTCTATGGTTGCCGATTCGGCGGTAGCGGGTGTTGTCATGCCTTGAATGGTGGGGAATCGCCCCCAACAAGGTAGTCAGGACGAATTTTCACGTTTCAGGAGAGCACATGACCGAGGACCCGGAGCACAAGACCGAGGCCCAGGATGAGAATGCGCCCTATGCGGCGGACAGCCCGGAGGCCGAAGCGCGCTCTGAGCTCGAGACACTCAGGGCCGAGGCGGCGGAGCATCGCGAGCGGGCGCTGCGTCTGGCGGCGGAGATGGAGAACGTGCGCCGGCGTTCCGCGCGCGAACTGGAGACTACGCGTCGCTTTGCGCTGGAACGTTTCGCGGCCGAATTGTTACCGGCGATCGATAGCCTGGAACTGGCGCTGGAAGCGGCCGAAGCTGTCCCGGAAGGGCTCGCAATGACGCTCAAACTCCTGCGTGACATCCTGGCCCGACACCACATCGAGGCGGTCACGCCGGCCGTGGGCGATGTCTTTGATCCCGAGCTGCACGAGGCCATGGCCGCCCAGCTCAGCGTGGAGGTGGCGCCGGATCGAATTCTGCAGGTGGTGCAGAAAGGCTACCGTCTCCACGACCGTCTGCTGCGTCCAGCGCGGGTGATCGTGGCCCGGACGCCCGATGCGGCTCCGCCTGTAGACGCTTGAAAGCGCCGTCAGGCGACCCCACATACCCATCAGTAACGGTTTTTAACCCCAGCCAGAACATCAGCGGAGAGTATTCATGGCCAAAATTATCGGTATCGACCTCGGAACCACTAATTCCTGCGTCGCCGTCATGGAAGGCGGCAAGGCCCGGGTCATCGACAACAGCGAGGGCGATCGGACCACACCGTCCATCGTGGCGTTCACCAAGGACGGCGAGGTACTGACCGGCCAGCCGGCCAAGCGCCAGTCGGTCACCAACCCGGCGAACACGTTGTTTGCGATCAAGCGTCTGATCGGGCGCAAGTTCGATGACACGATGGTGCAGAAGGACATCGACATGGTGCCCTACAAGATCGTCAAGGCCGACAACGGCGATGCCTGGGTCGAGGCTGGCGGCAAAAAGATGGCGCCACCGGAAATTTCCGCGCGCGTGCTGCAGAAGATGAAGAAGACTGCCGAGGACTATCTCGGCGAGCCGGTCACCGAGGCGGTGATCACGGTGCCGGCATACTTCAACGACTCCCAGCGCCAGGCGACCAAGGACGCCGGCAAGATCGCGGGCCTCGAGGTCAAGCGCATCATCAACGAACCGACAGCGGCGGCGCTCGCCTACGGGCTGGACAAGCAGCGCGGTGACCAGAAGATTGCGGTGTACGATCTCGGCGGCGGTACGTTCGATATCTCCATCATCGAGATTGCCGAAGTGGACGGTGAGCACCAGTTCGAAGTGCTCGCGACCAACGGCGACACCTTCCTCGGTGGCGAGGACTTCGACAAGCGCGTCATCGATTATCTGGCGAAGGAATTCGAGAAAGAGCAGGGCATGGACGTGCGCAAGGATCCGCTCGCCATGCAACGCCTGAAGGAAGCGGCCGAAAAGGCCAAGATCGAGCTGTCTTCGGCGCAGCAGACCGAAGTGAATCTGCCCTACATCACCGCCGATCAGAACGGGCCCAAGC
>JBOHZI010000037.1:0-13260 GCA_050738295.1 Gammaproteobacteria bacterium | reverse complement strand
ATTCAGGGCACCATCATCAGCCGTTTGCGATGCTGAAAACGCAGCTCAAGCTCACTTCGGCTCAGGAGCCGGCCTGGAATCAGCTCATGGCTTCGATGAAAGCCATGCGTCCGCATTGGTCAGGTAAGCGCGGGATGAAGAAGCCCACCGAACTGATGACGGCGCCGCAGGCCTTCGACAAGATGGCAAAATTTTCCGAGGAACGTACTCAGCGTGCGCAGGCTATGGCACGAGCCGTGAAGAAATTTTACGGGCAACTGACGCCGGTGCAGCGTGCGGTAATGGACACGCATTTGCAGGATATGCGTCTCGCTAGAGGCCATCACAAGCGTGGAATGCATGGCTGGGGCCATTATGGCCACCGTATGCAGCGTCCGGCGCCCGCTGCCACCGCCGGCAGTTGATGCCGGTGATCGACCCCGGGTGTTGATGCGCCCGGGGTCTTCACTGAATCAGATCTTGAGGATGCCGCCGGTTAGTGCGTACACGGCGAAGGTGGGCAGCCAGTGGCTCGCACCATAGTCCTCGCGTAACGCCGCGGCAAGACCCGTGCCGAGATGATCGGCAGCCGCTGCCTTTAGTGTGGGGCGGCGCAGATCGTTCACGGGCAGCGCCGACGCCACGCCGTTGAGCATCCAGGCCCGGCTCAGATTGAGTCCGGCCAGGTGGGCGAGTTTGTAGTCAGCGCAATCCGGAGCCTGTGCGGGTTCCAGCCAGGACACATCGGCGGTTTCGGGAATATCTGACAGAAATTGCGCGAGCCAGACGGCTAGTTCGTCGGCACCAAGCAGGCGCGACATCAGGTCGGCCTCGGCGAGCACAGGAGAGAGAAAATCGTGACCCGAAGGCTCGAAGGCGAGCGATGCGTTGCGATCAACACGGTAGAGTCTTTCGGCCGCCGTGGCGATCACCGTCTCCAGTGCGGTGTGTCCTGTCGCGCGGCTCCAGTCGAGCATAAGGCCCAGCGCGAAGGCTGTATTGGCATGTTCGCCGGAGCGCACGGGATAAGGCAATGCGGCAAGCCAAGGCGCGATGCGCACGCTGATCAACTCTACCAGCGGCGACAGGATGCTGCGCAAGTCCGGCAATGCAGCGAGTTCGGAGTCGAGGGCGAGTAGCCAGGCCCAGCCATAGGGACGCTCAAAACCTTCGCGATCGGGTGCGGCAAAATAGGCCTGTTCGTCGGTGATAGAGGCAGACGTGAATCGATCATCCAGCAACTTTCGGTTTTGGGCGGAGAAGTCGCTGGTCGGGAACAGCCGGAACAAGCGGGCGAGGAGCCAATGGTTGTGCACTGCTGAGTGCCAGTCCAGGCAGCCGTAAAAGGCTGGATGCAGCTCACGCGGAGTGCCTGCATCGTCGGCCGCATTCAACCAGTGCGTTAAATGGTTGGGGTATTCGCGTTCGATCGCGGCGCGGGCCGTGGTCGCCAGACGTGCAGCCATGTCGGCATCGAGGCGCTTGCTCATGCGCCGTCGGTAAACAGCGGCAGGTGGCCGAGCGCGATCACATCGGGCCAGTCTTCCGGCGCGCCTTCGGTGCAGATCGCGGTCTCGCCTACCACACGTGCATTGGCGCGTTGCATCAGCGTGCGCATGGCGTGCAGCGTCGATCCGGTGCTGACCACATCATCCACCAGCACCACCGGTGCATGTTCTATTAACGCGTGATCCTTTTCGTCGAGGTACAGGGTCTGCTGTGCGCCGGTAGTGATGGAGTTCGTGCTCACCGATAGCGCATCGCCCATGTAGGACTTGCAGTTCTTGCGCAGCACCACATAGGGCAGTTTCAGGCGCACGGCGAGTGCATACACCAGTGGAATGGACTTGGCTTCGGGGGTCACCAGTGCCGTTGCCCCGAGCGTTTCCAGGCGCGGCACGAGTGCTGCGGCCGCGGCTTCCACCAGTTCCACATCGCCCAGTATGTTGAGCACGGCGATAGACAGACCGGGTTTGACTTCGAACAGGGGCAGTTCGCGACGCAGCGCACCGATCTCGAAAACATGGACCTTGCGGCTCATGGCACACGACTCCCTTGACTTAGTGAATACGAATCAGTGTGCGGCCACGCGGCCCACTCCCGGCAATCAGGTCTTCGGCGGCCTCCATGACGTCGGCCAGTGCGATTTCGTGAGCGGCAATGGAATCGAGCTTGTGCGGGCGCAACTCGTTAGCGAGCCGCTTCCAGACCTGGCTGCGCAGCAAACGTGGCGTGGCCACGGAGTTCACTCCCAGCAAACTGATGCCGCGCAGAATGAACGGATACACCGTGGCCGTGAACTCGGCGCCGCCGGCGTTGCCGATGGCGGCCACGCTGCCCCACCAGTCGATCACGGGTAGCAGGCGCGCGAGCAGATCGCCACCTACGGTGTCGATGGCGCCGGCATAGCGCGCGCTTTCGAGGGCGCGTTCGCCGAAGCCCGGTTCGAGAGAATCGAGCACTTCGGCAGCTCCGAGATCCTTGAGCCAGTCGTAAGCATCGGCGCCGGAGGTAAGGGCCATCACGTGATACCCGCACTGCGCGAGCATGGCCACGGCCAGGGCGCCTACGCCACCGCTGGCGCCGGTGACCGCAATCTGCCCACAGCCGGCACGCAAGCCATTGTGCTCGAGACGCTCAATTGCCAAGCCTACGGTAAAGCCGGCGGTGCCGAGCTGCATCGCGCTGCGCGCATCGAGCCCCCTGGGTATCGGGATCACGTGTTCGGCGGCCACGCGTACGTATTCGGCGAAGCCGCCGTCGGTATCCTCGCCCAGTCCACAGCCGGTGACCAGCACCGGATCGCCGACGGAAAAACGCGGATCGTCGCTGTCGGCGACACGGCCGGCGACATCGATGCCGGCCACCAGCGGGAAGCGGTGCATGATTTTGCCCTTGCCGGTGAGGGCGAGCGCATCCTTGTAGTTGAGGCTCGAATACTCAGCTTGAATGGTGACCGTGCCGACGCCGAGATCGTTTTCGCGCAAGGTCTCCAGCACGGCTTCGGTGGTGCCGTTACGTTTGTGTACGCGCCAGCCCCGGAATTGTGTCGTCATGCTGCGTGTTTCCTGCGTTGATTCCATGCCACCAGACCGTCGGCGTCGAGTTTGAGATCCATCTCGAGCCAGGTTTCGCGCTGCTTGGCGTCCATTTGTGTGCCGTGTTCGGCCAGGCGTCGGGCCAGGTAATCGTGGAGCGCGTGCCGGATGCGGTCCGAGGCATTCGACGCGTCGAAGAGAGGCTCGGCTATTTCCACAAAGCGATCCACGTCGTGGTGCAAATCGGCTGCCAGTCGCGCCACGTTTTCGATGCGACTGTAATGGGTGAGATAGACCGCCGCGGGTTCGAGGGCCACAATGCGTTCGATTGAGGCATGCATCTGTTCGGGGTCGAACTGGGTCGGCGTAGTGGTCGGGAAGATAAACGGCTCGCCTGCCGGATTGTCGAACACGCGATAGGAAATGCCGAAGATGTCGCCGGTGAACACCACGTTGGTATCTTCGTCGTAATAGGCAATGTGATGCAGGGCATGGCCCGGCGTATGCAGACAACGCAGGCGCGAACCACCGAGCGTGACAATCGCGTTGTCCTTAGCAGCATGGATGCGCTCCGCTGCAATCGGTACCAGTTCGCCATAGAGCGTGTCGTACACGGCATCGCCGTAGGTCTCGCGAGTGCCCGCTTCGAGTTTGGTGGGCTCGCTCAAATGCTTCGCCCCGCGCGGATGCACGACAACGGTAGCGTTCGGCAGTTCGCGCATCAGCGTGCCGGCGCCGCCGGCGTGGTCCAGGTGAATGTGGGTCAGGAGCAGATAGTCCACCGCACCGCGGTCAATGCCCAGCGTCTCCAGCGCCGCCAGCAAGTGTGGCACCGAGCTGTTGGCGCCACAGTCCACGAAGGCCGCGCGCCCGCCGCGCACGATCAGGTGGCTCGCATCCAGCCGCTCGCGTACGTAATGGGTGTCGATCGCGTGAATGCCGTGACCATAGCTGCGAATGCTGGATTCGGGCATGCCTCTCCCCTGCACATCAGGCCCTCGATTCTACACCGGACGCTGGATACGCGCCGCGCTCCGTTATATAGTAGTGAGCGCCTGCATTATCCATACATGGGTCATAAACAGGGAGAATATCATGAAGCGCCGAATCGGCATCAGCCTTGCCATCATCATTGCCATTATCGTGATCGCTGCGGCCGTTGCGCCGTATTTCGTGGGCCGCGCGGCGGAAAGCAACTTCAAGTCGCGCATTGCCTACATCAATTCCCATCACACCGGGTACGTCGTGCAGGTTGATTCCTACCGGCGTGGTTTCTACAGTTCCGAGGCTGTGCTTTCCGTAACTCCGCAGGCAAGCATGGCGCCGCGCGCGATGCAGATGTGGTCCATTTTTCTCGGCAGTCGTGGTAACCCGCAGTTCGATCTGCGCATCAATCACGGCCCGATTACCTTTGCTGCGTTCGGTAGCGGCCATGTGAACTTCATGCCGGTGCTGTATAGCGCCGAGTTCAAGGGTGCGAAGCTGCCGCCCGCCTCCATCGTCGGCATCTTCAAGCCTGATGTCTATATCCGCCAGTTTTTCGGCGGCAGCATACACAGCACACTCAGCGTGCCGCCCGGGCGCTACAGTCTCGGTGTGTTCGGGGCGACGTGGCAAGGCGCGCAGATGACAGCGCAGACCAACGGCGCACAGGACCATGTTCGTTTTAGCGGCAGCATTGCACCGATTCAGTACCAGGCCCAGAATCCCAAGAGCGGGAAAAGCTACAGCGGTACCCTTCAAGGTTTCACGTTTTCCGGCGATACACGACGAGCGAAATACGACTTCTGGACGGGTACAAACCAGGCGACGTTCAAGGGCGCCGAGTTCAAGGTCAACGGCAAACAGATAGCCAAGCTGGCTGCGGGTGAGAGTCACGGTGAAACCGACGAAAGTGCCGACGGACACTGGGGCGGTTCCAGTGTTTCGACCCAGCAGGGCGGCACCATCAAGGGCTGGCAGTACTCGAAACTGACGTTGAACGAAAAAGTCTCGCATATCGATGCGGCCGCGATGCGTCAATTTTTCGACCAGTTGAATGCGGTGGCCAAGAGTACCGGCGTCGATGCCGGCAAAGACGCTGTAAAAGGGACATTGCCGGTTCTGGGGCGGGCGCTGGCATCGGCACAAGCCACGGCCAGTTTGGGGCTCGCTGCTCCTGATGGGCGACTCGATGTCGGTGCCAGAGTGACCTTTGATGCCACGCCGCCGGCTGCTACCGCATCCGGGACCGCCGAGTTACTGGAGCGCATCAACGCGCGGGTCACAGTCGACTTTAATCGCAAGCTCGTGGACGGTTTTAACACCCAGGTGCTCGGTGGTGCCAATGCGGCGCAGATCGTCGATCACGTGCTCGATCAATGGCAAAAACAGGGCTACCTTAAAACCGGCAGTGATGGACGCGAACATAGCGTACTGACCTACCGAGCCGGCGTCTTCTCGATCAACGGTCATCTCGTATCAGACGAAAGCGCCAAGCCCCAGGCCAAGCAATAACGCGTGACGGCAGAAACGCCCTGGTTCGTGTACATTCTGGAGTGCCGTGGTGGGCGCTTGTACACGGGCATCACCACCGATGTCGGGCGGCGCATGGCGGAACATCGCGGCGGACGGCGCGGCGCGCGCTTTACCCGTGCCCATCCACCGGGAAAGTTGTATGCACTGGCACGGGTAAAGGATCGTTCAGAAGCGTTGAAACTGGAGGCCGCACTCAAGCGTTTGCGCCGATCTCAAAAACTCGCATGGGCAGCGCAGCACGCTATTTAGTGTCGACAGTGGTGTTGGTCAGATTTTGTGCCCGATCAAGGATGATGTCGAGTACGCGTTGACACGCCTTTAGATCGGCGGCGGGAATGTCGCCCAGCAGGTCGCGGGCCACTTCGGTGGCGACCCGTCGAATTTCTTCCAGCGTGTCGGTGGACTTGTCGCTCAGGAATACCAGGTTGGCACGTCGGTCCGCCTCACACGGCCGGCGCTCGATCCAGCCATCCGCCGCCATGCGGTCGAGCAGCCCCACGAGCGAGGCGCACTCGATGTCCATGTGGCAGGCAAGGTCACGCTGCACGATGCCTTCGGGGTGTTTGCCGAGCAGCAGTAGCGCGGTCCATTTGGCCTGGCTGAGGCCCAACTCCGCAAGGCGTGCGTTCATCAAGCGCCGCCAACCTTTAGCAGTTCGGTAGAGCGTGCGTGGAAAGGTTTCGAGGTTGGAGTTACTGGTCATGTCAGGTCACCCGGTTTGATGTTCTTCGGCTAACCGTGACAATTCCTGTGCCTTCTTTTCTTCCTCGGCGGAATGCTTGGCGTGATCGCGTGCGATGTAGTAATACATGACGGGCACGATGTAGAGCGAGAACAGGGCACCCACGGCCATGCCGGTTGCAATCACCAGTCCGAGTTGGTGCCGCGGAGGTGCGCCGTCGCCGCTCGCCATGATCAGCGGAACTACGCCGAACACCATGGCCAATGTAGTCATGAGGATCGGGCGCAGTCGCACCGAAGCGGCTTTCTCTACCGCTTCGAGCTTGCCGAGGCCTTCCTCCTGCTGAAGTTGGTTGGCGAACTGCACCACCAGGATGCCTTGCTTGGTGATCAGGCCGAGCAGCGTGATGAGTGCAATCTCGGTATAGATGTTGAGTGTCGCAAACCCCAGGCTCATGAAGATCAGGGCCCCGAAAACCGACATGGGAATAGTGAGCATCACGATCAGCGAATCGCGGAAGCTGTTGAACTGGGCCGACATCAGCAGGTACACGAGAATCAGCGCGAGCACGATGGCGAACATGAAGGTGTTGCCTTGTGTCTCGAACTGACGCGAATCGCCCGCGTAGTCGATGTTGTAGTTCTTCGGTGCGACCTGTTGGGTGATTTTTTTCAGGTACGCGAGCGCCTGGCCCTGCGACACGCCCGGCGCGGGAATACCGGTCAGCGTGGTGCTGTTAATGCGGTTGAACTGGGGCAGTGATTCCGGAATGGTGCTTGTCTTGAAGTGCACCAGGGTCGAGAGCGGGACCAGTGTGCCGTCGGCGGCCTGCACATGGTACCTGGAGAGATCGTTCAGCGTTGCCCGCGAAACGTCGGGTACCTCCGGGATAACCTGATAAGAGTAGTTCTGCATGGTGAAGTGGTTGATCCAGCCCCCGGAGAGCAGCGGCTGCAGCACGGATGCAATATCGTTCATGGTGATGCCGAGGCTACCCGCCAGTTTGCGGTTGACGATCAGGCTGTACTGCGGTTGGTCGATCTTGAGGTCTTTCTGCAGAAAAGTGAAATTGCCGCTTGCCATGGCCTTGGACAAAACCTCCTGGGCCACCTGATTGAGTTGCTTGTAGGTGCCGCTCGGCGCCTTGATTACGAAGTCGATCGGTAGCAGGCTGGTCGAACCCGGCAGGGGCGCCGGTGTCGAAACCGAAAGATGAAGCCCGGGCACGCTGCCTAGCGCTTGTTGCAATGGAGCGACCAATTCGCTTGCGGTGTGCGCTTTCTGGCTGAC
Source organism: Gammaproteobacteria bacterium (assembly GCA_050738295.1). Taxonomy (GTDB): domain Bacteria; phylum Pseudomonadota; class Gammaproteobacteria; order JAKDMP01; family JAKDMP01; genus JBAUSV01. The sequence goes on along the minus strand of JBOHZI010000037.1, from coordinate 5,754 downwards.
GTTCATGCCGGCGAACATGCCGTTGGTGCCGCTGCCGCCCGGGGCGAAACCGGTGGCCATGAAGGTGTGGTTCTCTTCCGGGAACCGGTCCATTATGCTGAGCACCTGCTTGCTCTCGCGAGTCAGGGCGGCTGGGCTGATGTCGGGGTTGGCGGTGCCTACCGAGAAAACCACGCCCTGGTTTTCGGGGGGAGACAGTTCGCTGGTCACGCTGGAGAACAGGAAGAACAGGCTGGCCAGAATGGCAACGGTGAAGACCAGACCGATCACCGGATAGCGCATAAAGCTCGCGAGCGAGCGTTCGTACACACCGCGCAGCCGCACGTAACTGGTTTCCAGGAAGTGCGTCAAACCATGTTCCGGCGTGGGGCGCAGCAGCCAACTGCACATGACGGGCGAGAGGGTCAACGCCAGCAACATCGAAGTCAGTACGCTGAACACGATGGTGAATGCGAACTCGGTAAACAGGATGCTGGTCAGACCGCCGGAAAACGCCACCGGCAGAAAAACGGCCACCAGCGTCGTGGACATGACGATGATCGGTAGCGTCAACTCGCGTGCCGACTTGATGGCGGCGACAAAGCCGTTTTCGCCCTCGTCCACGTGTCTATGCACATTTTCGACCACGACGATGGCATCGTCCACGACCAGCCCGATCGCGAGCACGAAGGCGAGGAAGGTGAGCAGGTTGAGGCTGTAGCCGAAGGCGTTCATCAGGAGGCCGGCGCCGAGGATGGAGAGCGGAATCGCCACGGCCGGAATAACCAGCGCGCGCAGCGAGCCGAGAAAGAGAAAAATCACGAGCAGTACCACGGCGAGCGTGATCGCGATGGTGGTAATGACTTCGTCGATCGCCGAGTGAATGAATGTCGCCGTGTTGAGCGGTACGCCGTAATCGAGTCCGGTCGGCAGGTCTTTGCGCACGGTCTTGAGTTGCTGCTCGACGCCGCTGGCGACATCGAGCGAGTTGGCCGAGGGCGTGGTGTCGACCCCGATCAGTACGGCCGGGTTACCGTCGTAATAGGCATTGGAAGTGTAGCTTTGCGCCCCGAGTTCGACCTTGGCAACCTGATTCAGGTACACCGGCGTGTTGTTGACGGTCTTGACCACCAGGCTCTTGAAGGTGGCAACATTTGACGCGTTGAGATTACTGCTGATGGGGATGGCGACCAGTTGGTTGCGCGTGGTGCCAAGCGCGGTGATGACATTCTGGTTCTGCAATGTCTGTTCGACATCGGCGGCCGTAACGCCGTAGGCGGTCATGGCCTCGGGGTTGAGCCACACCCGCATCGCGAGCGAGTTGCCGTTGCCTCCGCTGCCGCCGGGGATGATCCGGGCCTGGGAAACCCCGCTAACCGTCTGCAGCAACGGCTGCACGTTGCGGATCACGTAATCGGTGATTTGCTCCGGACTCATGACCTTGTTGGGGCTGTAAAAAGCCATGTACATGAGCGAGGTCTGGTGCCCGGCAGACACAGTGACTACGGGGGGGTGACTGTTCGCGGGCAACTGGTCCTGAACCTGGGTGATTTCGGTCTGCACGTTGCCGAGCGCCTTGGCTTGGCTACTATTGAGCTTCATGTAGAGCGTCAGAGTCGAGGATCCCTGGGAGCTCGAGGACGTGAGATAGTCCAAATCCGGCGTCTGGCCCAGCACGCGCCCGAGCGGCTGGGTGATAAAACTCTGCACCGTCTGCGGACTCGCGCCGGAATAACTGGTGGATACCTTGATGACGGTGTTGGTCAGGTTGGGATACTCACGGGTTTTCAGGCTGAAAAAGCTGAACAGGCCGAGAATCGCGACCAGCAGCGCAATCGTGATCGCCAGCACCGGCCGGCGAACGAACAGATCCGTCCAGCGTCCTCGCGATTCGCTCATGTGGCGCTTCCCGCTGCGTCCGCGGTGGCCGTGTTCGGTGTGCTCGCCGCAGCTGGCGCGATAGTGACTGCCGCGCCCGAATGCAATTTGACCTGTCCCGAGGTAACCACGCGCTCATTCGCCTTGAGGCCCCGCGCGACGATCGTGAGGCCGTTCCGCGAGTCGCCCGTCTGTACGTTCTGTTCCTTCGCGACCAAGCCCTGTTTACCCTGCGCGATGACGTATACGTAGCTGCCATAGGTGTTGTAGACGATGGCCGAATCGGGCACCGCAAGCACCTTGCGGGCTTGCCCGGTCTTCACCGTCACTTCGCCGTACATTCCGGGACGCAGGGCGGCATCGGGATTGGCGAACGTGGCCTGAACCTGAACATTGCGGGTTCCGCTCTGGACCTGGGCGCCGACGGCTGTGATCTTGCCGGTAAAGTTTTCCTGCTTGAGACCGGCTGCGCTCAGCACGACCTGCTGCCCCGTTGCCAGTTGCGCCAGTTGCTGCTGCGGCACCTGGAACACGGCGTAGATCGGATTCCATTGCTGCAGGTTGACGACGGCCGTCGTGGTTCCGACGTATTGCCCCAGGCTTACCTGGCGCAGTCCGAGATGACCGGCGAACGGTGCCCGAATTTGGAGCTTGGCGATGGTCGCGCGGTCCGAACTGACCGCGGCCTGAGCCTGGGTATAGGTGGTGTCGGCTTCCTGCAGGGCAAGCTGGCTCGCGTTGTGTTGTTTGTAGAGTGTGCGTTGCTGGGCGAGTTTGATTTTGCCGAGCTTGAGCGCCGACTCGTCATTCTGTAGTTGCGCGCGCTGGGTGGAATCGTTAAGTTGCACCAGCAGTTGCCCTTTCTTGACCTCGGTCCCCGAATGGAACCGGATGTCGGTAACCATGCCGGCCAGTTGCGGCGTGAGCATGGCGCCCTGCACCGCCTGCAGCGAGGCAGTAGCCTGCAATTCGGACGCCCAATTAGTCTGTTTGACCGAAGCCGCGGAGACCGTAACCTGCGGGGCACCGGCCTTGGCCATAGCGGCCTGGGTTTTCGCCGCGACAACGGAGCGCCAACCGAAGATGGCGCCGAACAACACGATTAGAAAAACACCGAGGATGACGAAACGTTTAATCAGTTGCTTGTCCATGGGGATGACAATACTCCGGAGACATTTGTGGAATGATTCATGCGGGCCGTGACGGTCTGCGGGACTGCGGTTTCATGGCTGTTAGCCCACGTATTATACGCACACTAACTATTAAATCCTCGGAGACTGGTTTTGGATCCCTCCGGCGTGGCACCGACCGACGGTCTGAGCCATATTGACGGGGCGTGCGCCGATGCTGGGCAGGGCGGTCGCATTTTTCCCACGGCATCCTGGTGATGGCTCTATCCGGCGTGGCGGCGCTCGTGCTACCGCCCTTCAGTGTGCGCGTGCCATCAAACGCTCTTTACGGGCGGGTATAGAATGCAAAATCACTAGTCCCGCAGATTGGTCCATGTCACACAACAAGGAGAAGATCACATGCAACGCTTATTGATTCCATTGGTTCTGTCTGGGCTATGCGCTTTTACCGCGCCACTGTTTGCCGCGCCAGCGCCCGCTATCCATCACCGGCCAGCACCTAGCCCCAAGACTGCCGCGCTACCGGTGCCTAAAGAAACCAGTGCCGTCACGCGTCATAGCGTGGCGATTGACGGCAAGAGCATCAAATACACCGCCACCGCTGGTACCTTGCTGCTCAGGAATGCCAAGCACAAACCCATCGGCAGCATGTTCTACATTGCATACGCGGAAAATGGCGCAGATGCAAACCACCGACCAATCACTTTTGCGTACAACGGGGGGCCGGGTTTCGCGTCGGCTTTGGTGGACATTGGCGGCTTCGGCCCCGAACGCATTGTGTGGCCGGCGCCCGGCGACGCCCAAGCCGCGCAGCCGCCCTATCGGCTGGTACCCAATCAATACAGTATTCTCAAGAGCACCGACCTGGTGTTTATTGATGCGATCGGCACCGGCTACAGTCGTATCGTCGGCACTGGAAAACCCAAGGATTTTTACGGCGTAAGTGAAGACGCCTCGGCTTTCGCGCAATTTATTCAGCGTTACCTTACAGTCAAGCAGCGCTGGAACTCGCCCAAATTCCTGCTCGGAGAATCCTACGGCACCACCCGCAACGCGGTGCTGGCGAACAACCTGGTAAACAAGGGAATTTATTTGAACGGCGTGATCATGTGCTCAACGGTGCTGGACTTTCTGAGCATCAATTCAGCACCCGGCAACGATCTCCCGTACATCTCTTATCTGCCCTCCTATGCTGCGGTGGCCTGGTATCATCACCGCTTGAACCCGATGCCGCCGGATTTGCCCGCGTTCGTACACCAGGTCGAGCAGTTCGCGGGCGGCACGTATGCTCACGCGCTGTTTGAGGGCTCGGCGCTCTCCGCCGCCGACAAACAATCTCTCGCGGCAAAGCTCAGTCAATACACCGGTCTGCCGAAAGGCCTTTGGCTCAAGGCCGATCTGCGTATCCCGCTCTCCGTGTTCCGCCGCAATGTGATGGGCAATAATACGATGACCGGGCGTTACGATGAGCGTTACACCACCTACCAACTGCAACCGCTGCTGCCGCAGCCGGGGCGCGGTTCGCTGGGGGCCACTACCAGCGCCTATTCCGGCGCGCTCACCGCCACCATGAATCGTTATGTCAACCAGTCGCTGCACTATCACAGTGACCGGCCCTACGTGCAGAGCAGTTTCGCCGCGTTCCATGCCTGGAAGTGGAACTATAAAGCGCCACTCGACGCATTGGGGATGGGAGTCGGCAATGGCACAACTTGCTGCGGAACCAATGTGGCACCGGCACTGGCACGGGCCATGAGCAACGACCCCGGCATGCAACTGATGATGAACAACGGTTACTACGATACCGCCACGCCGTTTTTCGCCACCAACTATACGTTGCATCATATGGGCTTGCCGCAAGCCCTGTACAAAAATATTCACGAGTACTATTACCCTGTCGGGCACATGCTTTATTTGAACCTCAAAGTGTTGCCTCGGGTGGATGGCAACATTGATGCGTTCATCGCAGGCGCCAGCGCTAAATGAAAATGATTCAGCGAGTAAGTTTTAAAGTCAGAGTCGATTTTGAGCAACATACATATATTGCACACTATGGCTATAGGGCCAGTCGATCGCATATTGCGGGTACGACGGTCCCACACATTCCAGGCCGCAAGGACATTGAACATGATTGAAATGACGACGATACATCAAACCTCTCCAGCGCTGCGCCGGGTTCGCAGAGGTCTTCTTGCCGTACTCTTCGGCGCCACGTTGCCGGTCTGCGCCATGGCCCAGCCTTCGCTGTCGTCCCACGCCGTTGGTGACAACACGGCGGCGACCGACCCTGTGGCCTTCGTCAATCCATTCATCGGCACCGGTAATGGCGGCAAGGTTACCGGCGACGTTGACACGTTCCCGGGAGCGGTCACGCCGTTCGGCATGCTGAGCTTCAGTCCGACCACGCCATCGCGGCCCGAGGGCGGGGATTACTCATACAAGGACCACGTGATACAGGGATTCAGCCTCACCCATCTGTCGGGTCCGGGCTGTTCAGCCGGCGGCGAAGTGCCGATCCTGCCAACCACCGGCACCATTGGCACGCATCCGGGAAAAGCTGCCGAGCCGTTCGACCATAAGCATGAAAGCGCGAGCCCCGGCCGGTATGCAGTCACCCTGGCTCCGGGAACGGCGTCGGCCATCCAGGCGACGTTGACGGCCACCCCCCGCACGGGACTCGGCCTGTTCCAATTTCCGGCGGTGAGCCACGCCAACTTCCTGTTCAAGGTGGCTGATGCCCAGACCGGAAGCTCGGCCTCCTCGGTAC
>JBOHZI010000036.1:0-13320 GCA_050738295.1 Gammaproteobacteria bacterium | reverse complement strand
CCCCTCTGGTCGTCGCGCGCAAGGGCTATTACACCGATCTCGCCAAGTGGGCCGCGGGTAAGGGCTACGAGCACCTGCGCGTGGATGGCGAGTTGCTGCCTACCGCCGATTGGCCGCGGCTCAAACGGTTCCAGGAACACGACATCGATCTGCCGGTGGTAGAACTCACACTCAATCCGCGCTACGAAAACGAACTCGCCGCCACACTGGCGACAGCACTCGACCACGGCAAGGGTCTGGTGCGTGTGACGAGCGGGCGCAACGAAACACTCTATTCCACGCGCCGTGCCTGTCCGTCCTGCGGGCGCAGTTTCCCCGAACCCGATCCGCGCCTGTTCTCCTACAACTCGCGCCACGGTTGGTGCCCTGCCTGCACCGGCACCGGACTGCTGCACAGCGATGACGATTCGGAGGCCACTACCGCCCGGCCGTGCCCGGAGTGCCACGGCGCACGCCTCAAACCCGAAGCGTTGGCCGTGACGTTTGCCGGGCGCTCGATCGCGGAGATATCGGCACTGACCGTGACTGCGGCGGCTCACGCCATGAACACACTCCGCCTCGATGCACGCGCCCGTGCCATCGCCGCCGACGCATTGACCGAAATCCGCGGCCGGCTCGACTTTCTCGCACGGGTCGGACTCGGCTACCTCAGCCTCGACCGCGCCGCGCCGACGCTCGCCGGCGGTGAGGCACAACGCATTCGCCTCGCCGCTCAGCTCGGCTCCAACCTGCGCGGCGTGTGCTACGTGCTCGACGAACCCACCATCGGGCTGCATCCACGCGATCACGCCGAACTGCTGAGCGCACTCAAGACGCTGCGCAAAAAAGGCAACACCGTCGTGGTGGTAGAACACGACGAAGCCACCATCCGTGCCGCCGAACACCTGCTCGATCTCGGCCCCGGCGCCGGCGCCAACGGTGGTCATGTCGTAGCCCAGGGTACGCTCGCGGCGATCAAGCGGGCACGCAATTCGGTAACCGGTGCCGCGCTGCGCAATCCGCCGCAACATCCGAAGTTCGACCGGCGTCCAGTCAATGCAAAAACACTCGCATTGCAGGTGCGCGGTGCCAATCTGCACAATCTGCGCGTACACGAAGCAACGATCCCGCTGGGCCGGCTGGTGTGCGTGACCGGCGTATCCGGCAGCGGCAAGAGCTCGCTAGTGCGTGGTGTGCTGTACCCGAATCTGCATGTACAGCTCGGGTTGCGGCGTGGGCAAAAGCCACCGGCCGTGATCGGTTGCAAATCGCTGACGGGCATCGAATCGCTCACCCGCGTGCTCGAAGTGGACCAGACGCCGATCGGCAAAACGCCGCGCTCCTGCCCCGCCACCTACGTCGGCATCTGGAACGACATTCGCAAACTCTTCGCCCAGACGCCGGAAGCACGCGTACGCGGTTTCGATGCCGCGCGCTTTTCGTTCAACACCGGCAAGGGCCGCTGTGCGGGTTGCGACGGGCAAGGCCTGAAACGGATCGAAATGAGCTTCATGCCCGATGTCACGGTGGAATGCGAAACCTGCGGCGGCGCCCGCTATAACCGCGAGACGCTCGCCGTCACCTGGCGCGGCAAAACCATTGCCGAAGTGCTGGCGATGAACGTGAGCACCGCGCGAGATTTCTTTAGCGTGCATCCGCGCGTGCATCGCGCACTGGCATTGCTCGACGATGTCGGTCTCGGCTACCTCACGCTCGGACAGCAAAGCCCAACGCTCTCCGGCGGTGAAGCACAACGCCTGAAACTGGTCACGGAGCTCGCCAAGGCCGATTCCAGCCGTGGCGGCCCGACGCTTTATCTCCTGGACGAACCGACGGTGGGACTGCACATTGCCGATGTTGAACGCCTGAGCGGCGTGCTGCACCGGCTGGTGGACGCCGGTCATTCGGTGGTCGTCATCGAACACAACCTCGACCTCATTGCCGAAGCGGACTGGATCGTCGATCTCGGTCCCGAAGGCGGCGACCGCGGTGGGCGCATCGTCGCCAGCGGCCCGCCCGAACGCCTCGCCACCCGCAAAAGTCCCACGGCCCAAGCCCTCGCCGAATTCCTCGCCTCCCGTTCTCCTACGTAACAACACGCTATCTGACAAAAAGGTACCGTTTGTCCGGTTGAAACGACCGCTCGTCGAAGAAAGTCGCCCAAAAGCGCCACACCCCCTCTATAGTCAGCCCATGAACAAGACCTTGCAAAACGGGTTCACGCTCATTGAACTGCTGATTGCGATAGCGATCGCGGCAATCCTGACGGCAATCGCCGTGCCTTCCTATCAGTACTTCATGGCCGGCAATCGGGTAGCCGCGGAGATGGATGGTTTCGTGGCCGATCTCCAGTATGCGCGGGCCGCCGCAATCAAACAGGGCCAGAATACGACCGTTTGCGCAAGTACAAACAACACCAGTTGCAGCAACAGCGTCCCCTGGAACAGAGGTTGGATCGTGTTTCTGGATGTGAATGGCGACGGCGTTCGAGACAGTGCAACCGACACTTTACTGCGCGTTCATGGACCTCTGAGTAACGGCAATTACATCGATTCGATGACGGGCAATGGCAGCGTACAGCATTTGATCAGCTTTAACCGCTTCGGCATGCTGACCGGTGGCACTTCTGGCGGCACCAGCGGCACAATTACTCTGCATGCCCCAACCGACGTAAAGGCACTGCGCCGCTGTGTCGTCATTTCCATTGTCGGCAAACTGAGTTCCGATTCCGGGAGTAATTGCCCATGAAAATGCAAAAAGGCTTCAGCCTGATTGAGGCGCTCATCGCGCTGCTGATCATTGCGATCGGCCTGCTTGGCATTGCGGGCCTGCAGGCCGCCTCCGTTTACCGCAGCCATGTCGGCGGAATGAACAGTCTCGCCGCGGTCGAGGCACAAAGCATTGCGGCTGCGATGATCGCCAACCCCGGGGCCTTTCCGGCCAACGGCACAGCCGCCGACTACAACACGCTGGACGCCGCCACCGTAAGCTACACCACCGATTGCTCCACCGCGGTCTGCAGCTCGCCCGACATGGCGCTTTACGACCTCTACCAGTGGGGCACGGAACTGGCCAACGATCTGCCGCAAGGCAAGGGCAAGGTGCAGTGCTATGCCAGCCCGCCGCAATGCACCGTGACCGTGAACTGGAGTCAGAAGCAGATGGCCGCTTCGGCCGGCACTTCGCTCGGCACCATAAGCACGCAACGATACCAGTTGGTGGTGCATCCATGAGCCGGCTTGCGCACGACCCGCGCCAGCGCGGCCTCTCGCTGATCGAGCTGCTGGTCGCCCTCGCGCTCAGCCTGTTTCTCATTGCCGGTGTCGTGGTGATGTTTTTCTCCAGCACCCAGAGCTACCGCGTCGAGCAACAGGTGGCGGCCTTGCAGCAACGTGAACGGCTGGCGGCTACCTTTGTCGGCTCCGTGGTGCAGTCCGCGGGCTACTATGCGCAGCCCCTGACCTACGATCGGGACAGCGCCTTCCCCGCCAACACAACTTTTGTCAATTCGGGTCAGTCCATTTACGGCACGGCAGCAAGTTACGCGGGCGGATCCAATGACACGATCACGCTGCGCATTTTACCGGGCCCGCAGGACCAGGTTCTGAACTGCCTCGGCGACAGAAACACCGGTGCGGACGCCCAACTCTACGTTAACAAGTTCTTTCTCGACACCGCCAACAAGGAACTGGAATGCACGCTGAGCGGCACGGGTATCACAACGCAAACCCAGCCGCTGCTTGATGGCGTCACCAGTCTCCAGTTTCTCTATGGCGTAGACACCAGCGGCGACGGTTCGGCCGATAGCTACCTTGACGCCAGCGCCGTAACCAACTGGAGCGCCGTACGGTCCGTAAAGATGGTGCTCGGCTTCGCCACCCTGAATGCGGCTACGGCCCAGGCCAAAACCGTCGGCCAGCCGATCCTGTTCCAAGCGACCTTCCCGATCCGGATTGCCAGCCAGTGAGAATACCCATGCGCACGACACCCACTACCACCGCAACCCTCCATCTGCCGGGGAACATTGCAGCCCGCGGGTTTGCCCTGTTCACGGCGCTGATCTTTCTGCTCGTCATGACGCTGCTCGGGGTAGCCATGTATGACAATGTGGTCCTGCAGCAGAAGATGGCGGGCAACATCCAGCAGAAGACCATGGCGCTATCCGCTGCCGACAGCGCAACGCAGGTGGCCGAGAATTTTGTGCAGGGCACCAACCTGCCCATAGAGTCCGCCTGCAGCGGACAAACTACAGCGCCACGAATCTGCCTTTACAGCACGCTCCTCAACCCGACAGCCGATGCGACCTGGTCTACAAGCAGCGGTAATGGCGTACAGCTCACCTCGGCGACCTTTGCGGGAACGGTCAGTCAGGCCGCCGGTATCGAAGGCGCCTACGCGGCCTATCCGCAATACTACGTTGAGCGTATTCCGCCGACGCCCGGCAACAGCATCGCGACCGGCCAGCAATACGGCGCCCTCGCGCCGCCGAACTTTTACCGGATTACAGCCTGGGGGGTCGGCGGCAATGCCGACGCCGTGGCCATAACCCGAACCCTGTTTATCCCCTGAATGGAAAGGGAGCGCACACCATGAACATAATCCAAACATCCCGCAGCATGCAGCGACTGGCTCTGGTGATTGCCGGCGTGGCCGCTGTGCTGCTGCTCGGCAGCATTGCCAATGCATCGCCCCCTCCGCCGCAGGTAGCCATCTCCAACGTACCACTGGTGCTGGTGGAACCCACTGATCCGCAAGTGCTGCTCGTGGTGCCGAACTCCCAGTCCATGGACGGCGACCTCTCGGGCGCGATCATGACCGGCTCGGGGATCGTGAACGACCTGCAAGGTTCGTCCTCGCCGGTGAACTACACCGTCCCCGCCGGTTTTGCTCCTCCCGCGCAAAGCGCAATCGCTGGCCAGGCCGCCTACACGGTCAATCAATACGGCACACTGTACGACAACTCCGCGAGCCGGCTCAATGTCGCCAAGCAATCCATTCAACTGGTGCTCCAGCAGTATGCGGCGAACTTCGACTTCGGCCTGATGACCTACCAGACTGGAAGCCCCGCACTTTACACCACCTGGGTGTATTACATGAGCGCCAGCGGCGGCTTCACTTTCGGCAATCGCACGCTAGATCCCGCGCCCGCCGGCACCGAATGGGTCTCCAATCCCTGCTATCAATCGTATGCGTATTACTGCAGCCAGATGGGCTACGAACTCCCGTATGGCCTGTTCTCGGAGCCGGACATGGCCGTCTCTGCAAGCTCCGACGACGCCGACATAAACGACGTGCTTTACGCAGGCGGTGGCTTTCAGACCACCTTCCTGGACTACGGTTCGCACAACCCCCCGACGCCCTTCCCGCCATACAAGTCATTGGGCAACTACAACAATGGCAGCATCACCGTTACTTACCAGCACTGCACACCCGGCAGTTGCGTCAACCAAACCGGCCCGACCAACGCCGGCTATGTGCCCTACAGCGATCAGGTGATGTACGCCAAGCGCGGCTTCGGCTTCTACGTCACCAGCCAGTCGCGCAATTCGGGCGACATCCTGGTTCCCGTCGCCCCAGCTGCCACCAGTGGCGCGCCGACCCCGGCCCAGCTCTCCACCTATATCGACAAGTTCACGTCCTATCTGGCACCCGAAACCGACAGGACCAACACGAACGAAATCAAGGCGCTCGCGGTCCAGTCGCCGATCGCGGGCCTGATGACCTGGGCCAACAAGTATTACACCAGCGGCGCCTCCGGGTACCCGAAACCGCCAAGCAACAACGGCTGTACGCCCAATCGCTACGTTGTCATGCTTACCGACGGCCTGCCCACCGAGGATCTCAGCGGTAATGCCTGGCCGCCGCTCGGCACCGCCTCGTCCGAAGGCTACGGCGTACACGCCACCTTTGACCTGGTGGGCGGCGGCACCGTGGCCGATACCGATTCCAACTTCGCAAGCGACGTCCAGTCCGGGCAGACCACCACCCTGCACTCGACCAACGACCAGGCTCTGCAGGATGCGATTGACCAGCTCTCTACGCTCAAGAGCAACCAGATTCAGGTCTATATCGTCGGCATGGGCGCCGGCGTGGACCCCACCAAGAACCCGGCGGCTGCGGCGACGATGAAGGCCATGGCGCTCGCCGGCGGCACCAGCAACTACTTCCCCGGCGTCACGCCGCAGGACGTGGTGAACGACATGCAGGTCATCTTCGCCCAGATTCAGGCCGCCAACCAGTCCACCACCACGGTGGCGGTCAATTCGACCTCGTTCCAGTCCAATCAGGCCGTTTACCAAGCCCGCTTCGACACCGCTTCCTTCGGCTGGACCGGTGACCTGGTGGCCTACCCCGTCCAGGCTGATGGCAGCGTCGACCAGTTGCCTGCCGACGAATTGTGGGACGCGCGCAACGTGATGCAAACCGCCTATGCCGGCACGGGCTGGAATACCAGCCGTCTGGTCGTCACCACGAATTCGGATACCGGCACCGGTGTTCCATTCCGCTGGGGCAATCTGAGCAGCACACAGAAACAGGATTTGAAAACGTACTGGAACAGTCTCACTGTGTCCCAGCAAACCAGCGAGTTCAGCAATAACAAAGGCCAGTACGGCAAGGCCGTGCTCAATTATCTGCGCGGCGACCAGTCGGCCACCGAAACAAACGGCGGACCCTTCCGCGATCGTTCCTACCTGCTGGGCGACGTCGTGAACAGTGCGCCGCTCTACGTCGCCGCACCCAATGGCGTCTATCCCGGCACCAGCTACGCCACCTTCGCCCAGAATCATGCAAGCCGCTCGCCGACGATCTATCTGGGTTCCAACGACGGTGCCGTGCACGCCTTCGATGCCTCTGATGGCCGCGAAATTTTCGCCTTTTTCCCGCAGGCACCGTTCGCTAAGCTGCCCGATCTGACGCTGCCCGGCTACAATGCCAACCACGAGTACTTTGTGGACGGTTCGCCCAACGCTGGCGATGTGCAGTTCGCCGACAATTCCTGGCACAGCCTGCTGGTCGGTGGCCTCAACTCGGGCGGCGAGGGCATCTACGCCATGGACATCACAAAACCGTCGAATTGGATCTCGGAGAGTGCCGTCGCGAGCAGCGTGTTGTGGGACATCACCAGTGCAACGTCCGGGTTCCAGCATCTCGGCCTGACTTACAGCCAGCCGCAAATCGCGCAGGTCAACGTCAACGGCACCAACACCTTCGTGGTGATCTTCGGTTCCGGCTACAACAACGACAACGGCAAGCCCTACCTCTACGTGGTGAACGCCGAAACCGGGGCACTCATACAGACCTTCGACCTGTGCAGCGAGGATCCCGGCCAGTGCAACAGCTCACTGGCCAACGGGCTCTCGACGCCGACGGTCGTCTCCACCACCGGCACCAGCGTGTCGGATCGGGTTTATGCCGGTGATCTGCAGGGCAACCTCTGGCGTGTGGATCTCTCCGATCCCAGCCCGACCAACTGGAGCGCCACCGTACTGTTCAAGGCCCAGACTAGCGGCGTCGATCAGCCGATCACCACCCAGCCGGTGGCCTCCTTCGCCCCACCCGGCGCCGGTGGCGGGACCATGGTGTACTTCGGCACCGGGCAGTATCTCGGTGCGCCGGATATTGCCAATACTACGGCGCAGGACTTCTATGGCATATCCGATAAAAACTCGACCAGCGGGCTCCCGTTCGGTCCTTCGGATACGCAGGCCATTATCGTGAACAACACTACAGTAGCTGGCAAACTCGTACGTGTGGTTAAACCCAGTAGCGACAAAAAGTGGTGGACCAACGGCAAACACGGCTGGAATATCGCTCTGCCTGACACGGGGGAAAGAATGATTACCAACCCGCGTCTGGTCGGTGGGCGAATCGTGTTCACCACGTTCACGCCGAGTACAGTTGCCTGCTCGGCCGGCGGTTATAGCTGGCTGATGATCGTCAACTACGCGACCGGTGGCGAACTGCCCGGACCGGAGCTGGATCTCAACGACAACGGTCAACTGGACAGTGGCGACACCGACAACGGCAATAACCCTGTCGGCCTCAGTCTCGGACCCGGCTACGCCGCATCACCCACCCTGGTGAACTATCATCAGGGCCCGTTCAACGACCTCAAGTTGATCACCGTTTCGGGCAAGCCGATCAAGAGCGTCAAGGAGCGTGGCCAGCCACGGGGCGTGCTATCTTGGTCGGAAATCCGCTGATCGCGGGGGAGCCTAGTATGCGTTTTACAAGTACACTGTTGGTCGCCTCGGCTCTGGCGCTTGCAAGCGCCGGAGCCCTGGCCAACGCGCCGGCAACGACTCTGGCTTCCGGTGCGATCGTGGATCTTAATACCGGAATCGTGACGACCCCTGCCGGCACTCACTATAAATTGTCGGCGGCAAAGCTCAAGGCCCTGCGGGAGCGAGTCGAGGGCGGTGCGGCAACCACAATGGCGCCCTCAGCCGCGACGGGAACGACGGCCGACCACAAACAACAAGGACGGCCCCCACAATGAAGTCACGCGGCTTTTCACTGATCGAGTTGATGATCACGATCGCCATCGTGGCGATTCTGGTTGCCATCGCGGTACCCCTGTACACGGGCTACGAAGCGCGTGCCCGGCGTACTGCCGCCATTAATGCCCTGGAGACCATGGCTTCGCGTGAAGAAGGCTACTACAGCCGCTACAACAAATACCCCGCATCCCTGACCCGGCTCGGCTATGACGGCACGGTGGTGACCACCAAGGGCGGTTACTACGACGTCAGCATTGCACCCCCGGTCAGCGCAACCACCTACGTGCTCCAGGCGGTGCCCACCGCCGTCGGCAGTCAAAACAAGGACAAATGCGGAACCTTCAAACTAGATTCTCTGGGCAACAAGACGGCAGCCCTGCCGAATTGCTGGCAACAATAAGCCACTGAGTGCTGCTGCGCTGTTTACGCGCGTGGGGCCTGTACAGCCTTAATTGGAAAGACTCTCGTAAAATAGACGATTGCGCGTGTTAGTGCCAACCATGTCACAAGCCTCGATCGACGGCAAAATTCCCGTTGCACCCGAACTCGCCCGTCAGGGATTGCGCGGGCTGGAACGCGAGGCGTTGCGCGTCACTCCGGATGGACACATCGCACAGACACCACACCCGCTGGCGCTCGGTTCGGCACTGACACACCCCACCATTACCACCGACTTTTCCGAAGCTTTGCCGGAATTCGTGACCGCGCCGCACACGAGCACCACCGACACTCTGGGCGAACTGAACGCAATCGAAGCTTTCGCCGCACGCAACTTGGGCGAAGAACTGCTGTGGATGACGAGCATGCCGTGCTTTATCGATGCTCCGGATACCATTCCCATCGCGGAGTATGGCAGCTCCAATACCGGGCGCATGAAGCATCTCTACCGCGTGGGCCTCGACCATCGCTACGGACGAGCGATGCAGGTGATCGCCGGCGTACACTTCAACTATTCCTTCCCCGATGCGTTGTGGGCGCCGCTGCTGGCGAGCCGTGGCCAAGAGGTGACCCGCGAGGCGCGCGACGCCGCATGGATGGGCCTGGTGCGCAACGTGCAGCGCCACGGCTGGCTGCTGGCCTATCTGTTCGGCGCCTCCCCCGCCGTGTGCCCGAGTTTCATGCAGCGCCCGCCTTGCTGGCTCAAGCCGCTTGCCAACGGCACGCTGGCCGCGCCGCATGCCACATCGCTGCGTCTGTCCGACATCGGCTACAAGAATCGCAGTCAGGATGCGCTCGTTATCTCCACCAATACGCTCGCCGAGTACGTGGCCGATCTGTCGCGCGCAATGGCCACCGAGGAACCGGCCTACGCCGCCATCGGCGTACACGATAAAGATGATTGGCGCCAACTGTCCACCGGCATTCTGCAGATCGAAAACGAATACTACGGCCTGGTGCGCCCCAAATGTCGTCCGCGCAGTGGCGAACGACCATCGCTGACCCTGGCCCGCGACGGCATACGCTATGCCGAGGTACGTGCGCTCGACATCGACCCCACCACACCGCTTGGCATCCGCGCCGAGACCATGGACTTTCTCGAACTGTTCATGTGGTTTTGCCTGCTCGCGCCCAGCCCACCACTCAGCGCGGGCGATCATCTGGAAATCGACTATAACCAGCGCAACGTCGCCGTGCGCGGTCGCGAACCCGGCCTGCAACTGCGTCGTGCGGGTCAATGTGTCGCACTCGATGCATGGGGCCTCGAAATCGTTTCCGCCATGGCGCCGTTTGCAGAGCATCTGGACCATGGCCTAGACACCGCGACCTATGCACGAGCCCTGACCGACGCCGAAACCCGACTGCACGATTCCGCGCTGACGCCTTCGGCCCGAGCGCTGCAAGCAATCGAAGCGATGCCGGGCGGCTTCATGGTCTGGGCACTCGAACAAGCACGCACGCACACCCAGACGCTGCGCACCCAGACGCTCGATCAGGCTACTGGCAAACGCTACGCCGAGACGGCCCGTGACTCCCTCGATCGCCAGCGCAAACTCGAAGCCGCGCCGCAGGAACCCTTTGCGGAATTCCTTGCCGGTTACTATGCCGGTGTAGGCCAACCGTAATCCGGACTGGAGATTCGCCGCATGCAGTTTTCGCTACATCAACCTGCCACACCGGCACCGCTCTCCACTGCGCTGAGTGCCCTAGAAAACGTTGTACTCGGCAAACCGGAAAAGATTCGTCTGGCCCTGGTATGTCTGGTGGCCGGCGGTCATATGCTGATCGAAGATATTCCCGGCGTGGGCAAAACCACGCTTGCCCATGCCCTGGCGCAGGTGCTGGGGCTCCGATTCCAGCGCATTCAGTTCACCAGCGACCTGCTGCCAGCCGACATCATCGGCGCCACCGTGTTCGAGCGCGAGCACGAACGTTTCGCGTTCCGCCCCGGCCCGCTGTTCGCCGAAGTCGTACTGGCCGACGAAGTCAACCGCGCTACGCCGCGCGCGCAGAGCGCTCTGCTCGAAGCAATGCAGGAAATGCAGGTGAGTGTGGACGGTGAAACGTATCCATTGCCGCGCCCCTTCTTCGTGATTGCGACCCAGAATCCGCTGGAACAGATCGGCACCTACCCGCTGCCCGAATCGCAGCTCGACCGTTTTGCCATGCGCCTGGATCTCGGCTATCCCACGGCGGAGGCCGAACGCGCGCTGTATCAGGCGGAAGACCGCCGTGAAGTACTCGCCCGTCTGGAATCAACTTTGACCGCGCGCGAGGTACTCGAACTGCAAGCCCGTGCCCGTCAGATCACCGCTGCACCGGCGCTTATCGATTACGTGCAGTCGCTGGTGGCGTGGACGCGCCATGGCCAACGCTACGAGCACGGTCTGTCACCGCGCGCCGGGCTCGGTCTCGTGCGTCTGGCGCGCGCTCATGCGCTCGTCGCCGGACGCAGCGCCACCCTGCCGGAAGACGTACAGGCCGTGCTGCCTGCAGCCGTCAGCCACCGTTTGCGCCCACGCGATCTCGCCGTCACCGGCCACGACATCGGACGCGAACTGATCGAGGCCGTACCGATCCCCTGACGCCACACGGAACTGATGCTTCCCCCATGAACTTCCTGCGTCCTCTGACCGGCTGGATCGAGCGCACGACCACGCGCCGTGCGCTCGGCACACACTGGCCGGAAACACTCGAACGCTCGCAGGTCTTCATTCTGCCCACCGGCTTTGGACTGCTCGCTGCGCTAGCTACTCTGGTGCTGTTGATGGTGGCACTCAATTACCAGAACAGCCCGGTATTTCTGCTCACGTTCCTGTTTGCCGCCCTGCTCTGCACGGCCATGGTGATCTGCCATCGACATCTGCGCGGACTAGTGATTCAGGCGACCGCAGCGGAGCCGGTATTCGCCGGCGAACCCATCATCGTGCGCATCAGTCTGTTCAATTCCCGTCGCAACGCACGGCGCGGTCTGCTCGGCTTTTCCGGCAAGCGCAACAGCGCGGAAATTACCCTCGCACCAGCCACGTCCGGCCAGCTTGAACTGGTCTTGCCACCCAGGGCGCGCGGTCGCTACACTCTCCAGCGCCTGGGCCTCGCCAACAGCGAACCCTTTGGCGTATTCCGGGCCTGGAGCCGACTCACCCCGCTCGAATGCATCGTGTACCCGCGCCCTGCTGCGCACACCCTTCCACCGCCGGGTATGGCAGAAGGCATGCGCCACGGCGAATCGAATGCCGAGCCGGAGGACTTCGCCGGACTCGCACCCTACCGGCCCGGCGACCGGCCCGGTCAGATCGCGTGGCGAGCCTATGCCCGCAGCGGCACTCTGGAACGCAAGCACTTCGCAAGCGGTGGCACCGCATCGCGCTGGCTCGATTTCGACGTCGCTCCGGGCATGGACAACGAAACCCGACTGTCGATCCTCGCCCGCTGGGCCTTGACGGCCGAGCGCGACGGCACACTCTGGGGCCTGCGTCTGCCCCATCACCGCATCGCGCCCGGCCGTGGCAGTGCCCATCTCGCCCGTTGCCTGTGCGCACTGGCGGTTTTCCCCGGCCCCTACAATGACAACGGCAGCTGAGCCCGCCGCGACCCCGGTTCAGGCACGCCTCGCCCTGCTCGCGCTGGCGGCCGCCACTCTGCCTTTCTTTTTCATGCTGCCGCCCTGGGTTGCGGGCGGTGCACTCGTCCTCATCGCCTGGCGCGCGTTGGCGCTGCGCGGCCACACCCAACCACCCGCTCTCTGGATTCGCGTTCTGCTGCTGCTTGTCGGTCTGTTTGCCATTGTGGCTAGCTTCCGCAGCTTCGGCGGCGCCACGGCAGGCGGCGCCTTCCTGGTCATTACCGCGGCGCTCAAGGCGCTGGAAAGCCGCACCCGCCGCGATTTTCGCATCGTCGCATTGGCTACCTGGTTTTTGCTCGCCGCTGTCTTCCTGCTCAACCAATCCCTGCCGCTTGCCCTGTATGCGGTGCTGGCAGTCTGGCTTGCGACGTTGGCTCTGCTCGCCAGCGCAGCGCAAGGGCGATGGAAGGCGCTCGCGGGACGGGCGGCCTGGCTGCTCGCCGCGGCGGTGCCACTCGCCCTCGTGTTGTTCCTGCTCTTCCCACGCCTGCCGGGCCCCCTGTTCCGCTTCGGCGCACCCCACTTTGCAAGCATCAGCGGGCTCGCCGATACACTTTCGCCGGGCAGTATCGGTTCGCTGACCACCTCCGATGCCGTAGCCTTTCGTGTGCACTTCGACGGTGCAGTGCCGCCGCCCAGCCAACGCTATTTTCGTGGCCCCGTGTTCGAACGCTACGACGGCCATCGCTGGCTCCCCGGTTCCACCCACGCCGTGCAGCCCCAATTTCAGGTGCGCGGCAAGCCAGTGCATTACCGCGTGCCAGGTGAACACGGTGG
>JBOHZI010000035.1:0-14047 GCA_050738295.1 Gammaproteobacteria bacterium | reverse complement strand
GGAACAATCCTGCGCACCCAATTCCACCCGTTTGCCCAGCACCGTCCCGCCCAACTGCGCTCCCAATGCCTGCAAATACGACAGCGGAGGACATACTGCACACTGCACACCACGCACCTCCGTCAGGCCCGAGGCAAGCCCAGACACATAAGCCTCAAGCGCGACAGCTCGGCCATTCATCTTCCAGTTGGCAACCACGAGCGGGGTTCGCATCAGGGAACTTGGGGCAGAAAACACGCCATTTTATCGACGCAGCGGTCTCAAATCAATGTTTGGGAAGACCAAAGGTTCCTGAAAGGCCTCGCAGCTACTCAGGGGCCTGCTATCTGCCGGACCACGCCGGCGATCTCCTCGGCACAGGCTTCGGTCACCGTCGCCTCGGGACCTTCCACCATGACGCGGATCAGTGCCTCAGTTCCCGAGGCTCGCAACAGCACCCGGCCATTGCCGGCCAGGCGCCGCTCCACTGCGGACACCGCATCGCCCAGGCGGGAATCGTTTAATACCGTGCTTTTTTCGGCTCCATTGATTGTGACGTTCTTGAGCACTTGCGGGCGTTTGACCAGCGGCGCGCACAGCTCTGCCAGGGAACATCCGTGGGTCACCGTTGCAGCCAGGGCAGCCAGCCCGGCGATAATGCCGTCGCCGGTGCTCGAAGAATCGAGACACACGATATGGCCCGAGCTTTCGCCCCCTAAAACACCGTCGATTTCGCTCAAACGCGCCAGCACATACCGGTCGCCTACGGGCGTACGCTCAAATGCAATCCCTCGGGCCGCGAGTGCCTGTTCCAGACCGATATTGCTCATCACAGTCCCCACCACGGGACCGCGTAGCACACCTCGCGCGGCCCGCTCGCTGGCGATAACGTAAAGCAGATCGTCACCGTCAAATATGCGCCCGGTGGCATCGACCACCACCACCCGATCGCCATCGCCGTCGAAGGCCAGACCATAGTCGGCACCGTGATTTCTGACCGCCTGCACTACGTGTTCCGGGCAGGTCGAACCGCAATCGACGTTGATATTGAAGCCGTTGGGTTCTGCCGCCACCAGCACCGTTTCGGCGCCGAGATCGGCGAACACATGCTCTGCCACCGCGTAGGTTGCACCGTGGGCGCAGTCGAGCACCAGTTTGAGCCCGGCCAGCGACAATCCGTGCGGCACCGACGCCTTGCAGAATTCGATATAACGCCCGCGCGCGTCCTCGACCCGCCTGGCCCGACCAATGCGCTCGGGATCAGCCACCAGACGTTCGGATTCCAGCGTCGCTTCTATCGCATGCTCGGCCGCATCATCCAGCTTGCGCCCATCGGGGCCGAAGAACTTGATGCCATTGTCCTGATAGGGATTATGCGAAGCGCTGATAACTACGCCGACATTGGCGCGAAATGTACGAGTGAGATAGGCCACGGCCGGGGTCGGTACGGGGCCAAGCAGGCGGCTGTCCATACCGGCCGCCGAAAAACCGGCCTCCAGTGCCGATTCGTACATATAGCCGGAACGCCGCGTATCCTTGCCCACCACGGCCAGTCCCCCACCCTCGCCATGATTCAGCACGTGCGCCGCCGCCCAGGCCAGACGCAAGACGAATTCGGGCGTGAGTGGTGGCTCGCCTACCCGACCACGGATGCCATCCGTACCGAACCACTGGCGTGGACCGTTGCCGCTCATGCTTGCCTCCTAATAACTTGCCGGGCTCAGGTTGATTCTACTGCTACGAACCCCTGAGTCTGACAGGCTCCTGGTCGCATGAATGATGCTCAGAGCCTCGACGGTAGCGGCCACATCATGTACGCGCACCATACTCGCCCCCAGCCACACGGCCAGCGAAGCGGCCGCAAGCGACCCGGCCAAGCGGGCCTCGGGCTTCTTCACGTCGCTCAACACGCCTATCGTCGCCTTGCGAGAAAGCCCCACCAGCACAGGATAGCCAAGGTCCAGCAGTTCGGGAAGATGGCGCAGCAACGACAGATTGTGCGCACCTGTCTTGCCGAAACCGAAGCCGGGATCGATCAGGATATGATCCGACGGGATACCCGCATCGACACAAACATTGGCGCGCGCTTCGAGAAAATCGCAGACTTCACTCACCACATCCTCGTAATACGGGGCGGTCTGCATGGTGCGTGGTTCGCCTTGCATGTGCATAAGACAAACCGCACACTCCGCGGCCGCCGCAGCTTCGAGCGCTCCAGGAGATCGCAGCGCATAGACATCGTTGATCAGGCTCGCACCCGCGGCCGTGACGGCTGCAATCACCTCGGCCTTACAGGTATCGACCGAAATCGGCACCTCAAGCTCGTCCACAAGACGTTCGAGTACCGGCAACAATCGATCGAGCTCTTCTGATGCGGATACCGGTGGCGCACCCGGCCGCGTCGATTCGGCGCCGATGTCAATTATCGCGGCGCCGGCCTCCGCCATCGCATGCGCATGGCCCACGGCCGCTTCGGGCTCCAGAAAACGTCCGCCATCGGAAAAGGAGTCCGGGGTGATATTGAGCACACCCATCACCCGGGGTGCGTCGAATTCAAGCCCCCCGTTACGCCACTGTACCTGGGGTGCCCAGGTGGAGGCCTTGGCAGCGCGTTTCATGACACCGATTCAGAGACCCGGATCATTTCCAGGCTGACCGCTAATGTTGATTGGCTGGGTCGCCAATCTTCCCGCCGGACTTGCGCCCGTCCTTGCCATCCGCTGCCGGATCCTTGACCTCGTCCGCGGGACCACCGGGGTCGGTCCAGTCTTTGGGTTCCCGCGGCTCACGGCCAGCCATGATGTCGGCGATCTGTCCCGCATCGATGGTTTCGTAGTGCATCAGTGCGTCGGCCATGGTGTCGAGCTTGTCGCGCTGCTCGACGAGAATGTTGCGCGCCCGAGTGTAGGCCGTGTCGATAATCGTGCGCACTTCCTCGTCGATGGCGTGTGCGGTCTCGTCGGAAACCTGTTTGTGGCGAGTGACCGAGCGGCCAAGGAATACCTCGTCGTCTTCCTCACTATAGGACAATGGGCCCAGTTTCTCGGACAGGCCCCAGCGCGTCACCATGCTGCGGGCAATATCGGTGGCCCTCTCGATGTCGTTCGAGGCACCGGTGGTCACATTGTCCGGGCCGAACACGATTTCCTCGGCCAGACGTCCGCCGAACAGGCTCGCAAGCTGACTGTTCAGCCGCTGCTTGCTCGCACTGTAGCGGTCCTCTTCGGGCAGGAACATGGTCACGCCCAAGGCACGGCCGCGCGGAATAATCGTGACCTTGTACACCGGATCGTGTTCGGGCACGGACAGACCCACGATCGCATGCCCCGCCTCGTGAAAGGCGGTTCGGCGTTTCTCCTCTTCGCTCATTGCCATGGAGCGACGTTCGGCGCCCATCATGATCTTGTCCTTGGCGCGCTCGAATTCCTCCATGGTGACGGCACGGCGGTTGCCGCGCGCAGCAATCAGTGCCGCTTCGTTGGTCAGGTTCGCCAGATCCGCGCCGGAAAAGCCGGGCGTACCGCGCGCGATGATCATCGGCTGCACATCGTCGGCCAGCGGCAGTTTGCGCATGTGTACCTTCAGTATCTGTTCGCGTCCGCGCACGTCGGGCAGAGGCACTACAACCTGGCGGTCGAAACGACCGGGGCGCAACAACGCAGGATCAAGCACGTCGGGGCGGTTGGTCGCGGCAATAACGATCACGCCCTCGGTGCCCTCGAAACCGTCCATTTCCACCAGCAACTGGTTCAGTGTCTGCTCGCGCTCGTCGTGACCACCGCCGAGTCCAGCGCCGCGGTGGCGGCCAACAGCATCAATTTCGTCGATGAAGATGATGCACGGCGCGTGCTTTTTGGCCTGCTCGAACATGTCGCGCACGCGGCTCGCGCCCACGCCGACAAACATTTCCACAAAATCGGAGCCCGAAATCGAGAAGAACGGCACCTTGGCCTCGCCTGCAATGGCGCGGGCGAGCAACGTCTTGCCGGTACCCGGCGCGCCCACCATGAGCACACCTTTGGGAATGCGCCCGCCCAGACGCTGGAACTTGCCCGGATCGCGCAGGAATTCGACCAGTTCAGAGACTTCGTCCTTGGCCTCTTCCACGCCGGCCACATCGGCAAAAGTCACCTTGATCTGTTCCTCGGTCATCAGCCGGGCCTTGCTCTTGCCAAACGACATCGCACCGCGCCCGCCGCCCGCGCCCTGCATGAGATGGCGCATAAGGAATATCCAGATGGCAATGATCAGTATCCACGGCCCCCAGCTCAACAGGATGCGCATAAACAGTGAAGGCTGCTTCGGCGGTTCGGCATTCACCTCGACATTGTTCTTGACCAGCGTTGCAACCAATCCCGTATGCACGCTGTCCGGGCTGTAGGTCTCGAATTTCTGTCCCGAGGTCAGTACCCCGCTGATATTGTTCTTCTCGAAAGTGACCGAGCCGACATTACCACTGGTCACATCGGTCAGAAACGCCGAATAGGCGAGCTTCTTCGCCTCCGGCGGGTTCGGCCGGAAAGCGTTGAAAAGAACTATCACCGCGATAACGATGATGCCCCACAGGAGAAGCTGTTTCCAGATTTCGTTAAATTTCACTGTGTCCTCTTACCCCTGCCCGACACCGGGTGTTCCGGGGAATATGCGACCCATTCGGGTTTGACTTCCACTATACAGCGCCAAAGGCTCCGAAGCGAGCTTTCAGCGCCCCTTAAAGCCTTGCGCCAACAGGTAAAATTCGCTACTTTGCGCCCGCGACGCCGCCGGTTTGAGGCGCTTTACCGTGACATATTCGCGCTTCAGGCGCTGCCGCAGCTCGGTGCTGCCCTCACCCTCAAAGGCCTTGATCAAAAACGCGCCTCCGGGCTTCAGCGCCGTAACCGCCATATCGCTCGCCGCCTCAGCCAACTCAGCCTGATGAGCCTCGTCCACCTCGCGTATACCGCTTATGTTGGGGGCGATATCGCAAAGTACAACATCCGCCGGCCCATCCAGCGCTTCCAGTACGCATGCGCAATCGCTTTCGTTGCACAAATCACCGATCAAGAGCGTGGCACCTGCCATCGGCTCCATCTCCAGCAGATCGATTCCGACCACCTGTCCCGCGCCGCCGACTGCCCTGACGGCCAACCGAGTCCAGCCACCTGGCGCCGCACCCAGTTCCAGCACGGTCTGCCCGGCACGCAGCAGCTTGAAACGCTGTATGACCTCTTCGAGCTTGAAGGCCGAACGCGCCGGCAAACCTTGTGCGCGGGCCTTGCGTACCCACGGATCGCGCGCCTGCGCCGCAGCCCAGCGTTTGGATTTATTGCTGCGCTTCGATGTCATTCGTAATGGACGGCGACAATCTCCACGTCACGCTCGCCACCCGGCGTCGCCAAATGCACCTCATCGCCTTCGCCATGCGCAATCAGGGCGCGCGCCAGCGGCGAACTCACGGAAATGCGACCTTCCTTGATGTTGGCTTCGTCTTCGCCCACGATCTGATAGGTGTGTTCCTCGCCCGAGTCCACATCGGCCACCACAACGGTCACACCGAACACCACACGTCCGGTGTGGTTAAGCCGGGTCACGTCGATAACCTCGGCATTCGACAGTTTGGCCTCAATATCGCGGATACGCGCTTCGATAAAGCCCTGTTGTTCCTTCGCCGCATGATATTCCGCGTTTTCCTTCAAATCGCCATGCGCGCGAGCTTCGGCAATCGCGGTTACCACCTGGGGACGATCCTGGCTTTTCAACCGTTTGAGTTCGGCGCGGAGCAACTCAGCGCCGCGTACCGTCAATGGGACACGGTTCATGTGCATCTCCCATGCAAAGTCTTCAATTCGTTTACATCCGTCATGTCGATATAGTCCAATGCCAGAACCGTCGCCTTGGCGGCGGCGATTGTCGTGTAATAGGTCACCTTGTGCGATACGGCCTCACGGCGAATCGAGCGCGATTCTTCAATCGCACGCTTGCCTTCTGTAGTATTGACAATGAGATTGACCTCATCGTTCTTGATAAGGTCCACCACATGCGGACGGCCCTCGCGCACCTTGTTGATACCGGCGCATTCGATACCGGCCTCCATCAAAGTCCGTTCCGTACCGTGCGTGGCCACCAGTTCAAAGCCGTGGGCTACCAGCGCTCTTGCCAATTCGATGCAGGCCGGCTTGTCGGCATCGCGCACCGAGAGCAGTGCCCGTCCAGCTGCCGGCAGTATAACGCCAGAGGCAAACTGGGCCTTGGCGTAGGCCTCGCCGAAACTCGCGCCGGTGCCCATCACCTCGCCGGTGGATTTCATTTCAGGGCCCAGGATCGGGTCGGCGCCGCGGAACTTGATAAACGGGAACACCGATTCCTTGACGCTGAAATGAGCCGGCTTTGGCATGCGCGTGAGCCCCTGCGCATCGAGGCTTTGACCCACCATGGTCAGCGCCGCCACCTGCGGCAAGGGAACACCGCACGTCTTGGCGACAAAGGGCACCGAACGCGAGGCGCGCGGATTGACTTCCAGAATGTAGATCGTGCCATTCTGGATCGCGAACTGCACATTCATCAAGCCGATCACGCCCAGCTCTTTGGCCAGAAGCGTCACCTGGCGAACAATTTCGGTCTGGATCTCGGCGCTCAGTGTGTGCGGTGGCAGCGAGCAACCGGAATCGCCGGAATGCACACCGGCCTGCTCCACGTGCTCCATGATGCCCGCGACCAGCACCCGCTCGCCGTCGGCGAGGGCGTCCACATCCACCTCGATCGCGGCATCGAGAAAATGGTCGAGCAACACCGGCGCGTCGCCCGATACCGCCATGGCGAAGCGCACGTAGTGCAATAAATCTTCTTCGTTGAACACGGTTTCCATGGCGCGACCGCCGAGCACATAGGAGGGACGCACGATCAGTGGGAAGCCGACATCACGGGCCAGCTCCAACGCCTGTGCTTCGGTGCGCGCCGTACGATTGGCGGGTTGGCGCAGTTTCAGTTTTTCGATCAGACGTTGAAAACGTTCGCGGTCCTCGGCCCGATCGATGGCGTCCGGCGAGGTGCCGATGATCGGTACACCGGCAGCTTCCAGTGCACGCGCGAGCTTGAGCGGCGTCTGCCCACCGAACTGCACGATGATGCCGTACGGTTTTTCCAACTCGACAATCTCGATCACATCTTCGAAGGTCAGCGGTTCGAAGTAGAGTCGGTCCGAGGTGTCGAAATCGGTGGATACCGTTTCCGGATTGCAGTTGATCATGATCGATTCGAAGCCGGCCTTTTTCAAAGCCAGCGAGGCGTGCACGCAGCAGTAATCGAATTCGATACCCTGTCCGATCCGGTTCGGTCCGCCGCCGAGCACGATCACCTTGCGCCGATCGCTCGGTTCGGCTTCGCACTCTTCTTCATACGTCGAGTACAGATAGGCGGTGGAGGACGGGAACTCGGCGGCGCATGAATCGACTCGCTTGTATACCGGACGTACCTTGTGCCGCAAACGTAACGCGCGCACCTCGTCCTCGCGACATTCGAGCAGACGCGCCAGGCGGCGATCCGAAAACCCTTGGCGCTTGAGCGCGAACAGTCGGTCGCGGTTCAAGGCGCCGAGTCCGCCTTCGGACACGGCCGCTTCCTCTTTGATCAGGCGCTCCACCACCTCGAGGAACCAGGGATCGATGTGCGTCAATTCGAACAATTCACTACGGCTGAATCCGGCGCGAAACCCATCGGCCAGATACCAGAAACGTAAAGGACCGGGCATACGCAGCTCATGCAACAGGTGGTCGCGTGCCTCAGACTCATCGGCATCCCACACCGGATCGAGCCCGTCCATGCCGGTTTCCAGACTACGCAACGCCTTGTGCAGGGATTCGGCAAAAGTGCGCCCGATGCCCATCGCCTCGCCGACCGAATGCATCTGTGTCGTCAACCGGTCGTTGGAACCGGGAAATTTCTCAAAAGCGAAACGCGGTATCTTGGTCACCACGTAATCGATGCTGGGCTCGAAGGAAGACGGAATCAATCCGCCGGTAATTTCGTTGCGCAACTCATCAAGCGTGTAGCCAACGGCGAGCTTGGCCGCAACGCGTGCGATGGGGAAACCCGTGGCCTTGGAAGCAAGTGCGGAAGAGCGCGAGACACGCGGGTTCATTTCGATCACGAGCAGGCGACCCGTTGCGGGATCCACCGCGAACTGCACGTTGGAGCCGCCGGTTTCCACACCCACCTTGCGCAGCACGGCGAGCGAAGCGTCGCGCATGCGCTGGTATTCCTTGTCGGTCAGTGTCTGCGCCGGTGCAACCGTGATCGAATCGCCGGTATGCACCCCCATCGGATCAACGTTTTCGATGGAGCACACGATGATGCAGTTGTCCGCCCTGTCACGCACCACCTCCATCTCGAATTCCTTCCAGCCAAGCACCGACTCTTCAATCAGCAACTCGTTGGTCGGCGAGAGATCCAGGCCGAGCTCGCAGATCTCGACAAACTCGTCGCGGTTGTAGGCGATGCCGCCACCCGAACCGCCGAGCGTAAAGGACGGGCGGATAATGGTTGGAAAACCAATATCGGCCTGCGCGATCAGCGCCTCATCCATGGTGTGCGCCAAAAGCGAATGCGGCGTTTCCAGACCGATCTCGTGCATCGCCTCGCGGAAGCGTTCACGATCTTCCGCAATGTCGATCGCATCACGCGAGGCCCCGATCAGTTCCACGCCGTATTTTTCCAACACACCCTCGCGCGCCAGATCCAGCGCACAGTTGAGCGCAGTTTGTCCGCCCATGGTCGGCAACAATGCATCGGGGCGTTCCTTCTCGATCACCCCGGCAATCGCCGTCCAGTGCACCGGTTCGACATAGATCGCGTCCGCCGTTTCCGGGTCGGTCATGATCGTCGCTGGATTGGAATTCACCAGCACCACGCGATAGCCCTCTTCGCGCAGCGCGCGAATGGCCTGCGTCCCCGAGTAGTCGAACTCGCAAGCCTGGCCGATCACGATCGGCCCGGCGCCGATGACCAGAATGGTTTTGAGGTCGGTACGTTTAGGCACGATCGGAGACTCCAGAAAGCTGTTCGCTAGCTTCATACTCCCGGGACTGGGGACTGGGGACTGGGGACTCGCAATTGATTTTGCGTATCAACGCCTGATGCAAGCGCAAAAGCATTCGGCCTACGCTATCGCAAGAATTCAGCGCCGACGTACAATGCTCTTCCTCGCCCAGTGAAAGCTCTCTGGACAGCAGCAACTGCGTTTGCAGTTCGGCATTTGAACCGAGAGCCATGGAAATAAATCGTGCATAGTCCCGCGTAGAAGCTCGTGCATTTCCTTCCGCGATATTGGAAGGAACTGAAACGGCGGAACGCTGCAATTGCGAACTCAGACCGTACCGCTCTTCGCGTGGAAATCCGGCGGTCAATTCATACGTCTGCTTTGCCAATGACATGGCAAGCTGCCAGACTTCGAGTTCTCGATAATGTGTAGCGTTCATCTGCTCTTCCCCGAGTCCCCAGTCCCCAGTCCCTGGTCCCTCATAAGTTCCGTGAAACGCTCAAACATCGGGAGAACATCGTGCGGCCCGGGGCCCGCCTCGGGGTGACCCTGAAAGGCGATGGCTGGCGTATCGGTGCGACGCATGCCCTGCAGTGTGTTATCGAACAGCGAGACATGTGTAGCGCGCAGCGTGTCCGGCAGCGTGTCGGCGTCCACAGCGAATCCGTGATTCTGGCTCGATATCCACACCTGTCGTGTATCCAGATCAAGCACAGGATGATTGGCTCCATGGTGTCCGAACTTGGTCTTGATCGTTTTCGCCCCGCTCGCCAGCCCCATCAGCTGAAGGCCCAGACAGATGCCCAGCAACGGCACGCGCGCGGCCAGCAACTCGCGTGTCGTTTCTACCGCGTACAAGGCGGCATCCGGATCGCCCGGCCCGTTGGAGAGCACCACACCGTCGGGTTGCATGGCAAACACCTCGGATGCCGGGGTTTTGGCCGGCACAACGTCCACTTTGCAGCCCTGCCCCACCAGCAAGCGCAGGATGTTGCGCTTGACGCCGAAGTCATACACCACGACGCGGAATCGCGCCGGCGCGGGTTGGGTGTCCCACGGCGCCTCGCTCCAGGTATAGGGTTTCTCGCAACTGACCGCAGCCGCCAGATCCATGCCCAGCAGACCGGGGAATTCGCGCGCCTTCTCCAACGCCTCGGATTCATCTATATCGGTCGCGAGACACCCATTAAGCGCGCCCTGCGTGCGCAAGTGTCGGGTCAGGCGACGGGTATCGATTTCGGCAATGGCGGGACGGTCGGCAGCGGTCAGGAACTCATTCAGCGAACCTTCCGCCCGCCAACTCGAAGGCTCGGGCGAGGCTGCACGCACGATCAAGCCCTCGGTATGCACCCGATCCGATTCCATGTCTTCAGGATTGACGCCGACGTTGCCGATATGAACACCGGTCAGGCACACGAGCTGGCGCGCGTAGGACGGATCGGTCAGTATTTCTTGGTAGCCCGTCATGGCCGTGTTGAACACGACCTCTCCCACCGCGCAACCGGGCGCGCCAAACGACACACCCCGGAAGCTGGTACCGTCTTCCAGGACAAGTATGGCCGATTTGGACACTCAACCCCCGTTTAGGTCGGAACAGATGGGCGGGACGCTCCCGCAGGCTTGGCAAGCATGCCTATTTTAGAGGGCACGCACGATACGATCAATCGTCAGCGTCAGAGAGATAATCCTCCAAACGGTACAGACCGGGCCGCCGACCAGCCAGCCAGCTTGCTACCGCAAGTGCGCCCGCAGCGAAAAGAGCGCGGTCCTCCGCGCGATGCGTGAGTTCCAGCCTTTCATGCGGGCCCAGAAAACTCACCGTATGCTCGCCGATTACGTTACCGCCACGGCGTACCGAATAGGCAATTTCATTGCCCTCGCGCGCGCCGCTACGAATGCGGACCTCGTCATCGCCCAGCGCCCGGCCCAGCATGCGTGCGGTCCCCGACGGTGCATCGCGTTTGGCGCGATGATGCGCTTCGCTGATTTCGATATCGAAGCCGTTGCCCAACCGTGCGTGCGCCAGTATCGCCAATTCCTTCAGCACGGCCACGCCCAGGCTGAAATTGTCGGCGTGCAGCACCGGTACCCGGCGCGCGGAGTCGGCCAGAGCCGCCTGCGCTGCCTCGTCCAGACCGGTGACTCCGCTGACCAGTGCCGCTCCATGGACCTCAGCGGCACGCGTCACCGCAGGCATCGCGGCAACCGTGGAGAAATCCACAATCGCACTCACCGCGGCGCTGGTATCACCGGTCGTGCTGCAAACGACACCGATCGCGCCGATTCCAGCCAGTTCGCCCACGTCCTGGCCCAATGCCCTGCTGTCAGCGTCGACCCAGGCAGCCGTCAATCGATACTGTTCAGTATCGCTTGCCAGCAGACGCACCAGTTCACCGCCCATGCGCCCGCCGGCACCGGCGACCGCAATGTGCATGGGCAGCGACGCGCTCACCCGGCCAACTGCTCGAAAAAGTTTTTCACCTTGCTCGCCCAACCCTCGTGTTCGGCCGGATTATGCCGCTTGCCATCGACGCCCAACTTGGTGTCCAGATCGGTAATGAGTTGCTTCTGCTCGTCGGTCAGATTAACCGGCGTTTCCACCCGTACAAGACAGAACAGATCGCCCTTCGCGCCACCCGGCAGAGGCAAGCCCTTGCCGCGCACCCGCATGCGTTTGCCGCTCTGGGTACCGGCCGGCACCTTGAGCCGCCCTTCGCCTTCCAGCGTCGGAATTTCTACCTCACCACCCAAGGCGGCGGTGGCGAAGCTGATGGGCAACTCACAGACCAGATGTGCCCCCTCGCGGTGAAAGATGGCATGCGCCTTGATGCGTATCTCGACATAAAGATCGCCAGCAGCGGTGCCAGCACCCGCCGTTTCACCCTGACCGGAGAGACGAATCGCGGTTCCGTCGTCCACCCCGGCCGGAATGCGCACCTTGAGCTTGCTGACCGTACGCTCCGTCCCGCTGCCGCGACACTCCGGGCAATGTTCGGTAATGACTTCGCCGCGTCCTCGACACTCCGGGCAGGTTTGCTGCAACGTGAAAAAACCCTGCTGCATGCGCACCTGGCCCTGACCGGCGCACGTGGTACAGACTCGCGGCTTGCTACCCGGCTTGGCCCCACTGCCGCCGCAATGTCCGCACGGCGTATGGCGCGGCACTTCGATGGTGACTTCCTCACCGCGCGAAATCTGTTCCAGGGTGACGGCCAGCGTGTACTTGAGATCGGCTCCGCGCCGGGCACGACGTGCACCGCCACCCATGCCGAAGATATCGCCGAAGATATCGCCGAAGATATCGCCCGGATCACCGCCTCCGAAACCGTCGAAACCACCCGCACCCGGCCCACCGCCACCGCGATTCACCCCGGCATGGCCGTACTGATCGTAGGCAGCACGCTTCAGATCGTCGCTCAACACCTCGTAGGCTTCGTTGATTTCCTTGAAGCGATCGCCCGCACCCGCATCTCCCTGGTTGCGGTCCGGATGGTACTTCATGGCCAGACGCCGGTAGGCCTTCTTGATGTCGGCCTGGGTCGCGCCGCGCTTGACACCCAACGTCTCGTAGTAATCCTGTTCGCTCATTCGGCAATCCTTGATTCGATCCTGCGGTCGGGCACCAGCCACATCAACGCAACCAGCAAGAAAATCCCGTTGGCTACCCACGAATTGACGAAGGCCAGTCCGATACCCAGCGCATACGCCACCGTGGATAGTTTGCCCTTCGTGTCGTGTCCGATGGCTTGCGCCAGTTTCGAGGTGCGTCCGTTATGCGCAATGATGCTGCGCTGCAGGATGCCGCCGTTGATCTGTCCGGTCGCGTTCAACATGTGATGATGATTGCTCCAGTAGATGCCGACGTAGATGAAGCTCAACACGTAGCTCAGGAACACCGGCACCACCGGCCTCAACGCGTTCCACCCGGCACCCTTCCCAACTGTCTCCGACAGCCCGAGCACCATGATGGTGATGATGATGGCAATAACGCCGTCGCTAAACGCCTCCAGACGGCTGGTTTTCACGCGCTCCCTCCATCATCATGCATAAACGGCGGGCGCCACCCGCAGGCGCCCGCCTCCATAGCGTTTGGCCGAATCAGCCCTTCTTCTCGTCCTTGACTTCCTCGAACTCCGCATCCACTACATCTTCGGGACTGCCCGGCCCGGCGCCATCTGCCTGCGCTTCGCCCTGTTGCTCGGCGGCCGCGGCTTCGTTCGCGGCCTGTTCCTGATAGACGCGCTGCATGAGTTTTGCGGAAAGCTCGGCCAGCGTCGAGGACTTGGTCTCAATACGCGCCTTGTCATCGCTCTTCAGCGCCTCCTTGAGTTCGGAAATCGCCGCTTCGATATCGGCTCGTTCCGAGGCTTCGACCTTGTCGCCCAGATCCGTGAGCGATTTCTCGGTCGCGTGCACCAAGCCGTCCGCCTGGTTGCGTGTTTCCACCAGTTCGCGTGCCTTCTTGTCCTCTTCGGCATGCGCCTCGGCGTCCTTGACCATGCGCTCGACTTCCTCTTCACTCAAACCGGAAGAGGCCTTGATCTCGATCCGGTTTTCCTTGCCTGTGGCCTTGTCCTTCGCCGAGACGTGCAGAATGCCGTTGGCGTCGATGTCGAAGGTCACCTCGATCTGCGGCATGCCGCGTGGCGCCGGCGGAATGTCGCTCAAATCGAAACGACCGAGCGACTTGTTGCCGCCCGCCATCTCGCGCTCACCCTGCAGCACATGCACGGTCACCGCAGTCTGATTGTTGTCGGCGGTGGAAAACACCTGGTTGGCCTTGGTCGGCACCGTGGTGTTCTTGTCGATGAGCTTGGTCATCACCCCGCCCAGCGTTTCGATGCCGAGCGAGAGCGGCGTCACGTCAAGCAGCAGCACATCTTTCACGTCGCCGCCGAGCACGCCGGCCTGCGTCGCGGCACCGACCGCCACCGCTTCGTCAGGATTCACATCCTTGCGCGCCTCCTTGCCGAAAAAGCCCTTGACCGCTTCCTGCACCTTGGGCATGCGGGTCTGGCCGCCGACGAGGATGACTTCATCGACATCGGATAC